>JBGSKP010000226.1:0-6291 GCA_041741175.1 Thiocapsa sp.
GCCGGCGGCCAGCCCGGCCGAAGCCGCATCCAATGCAACGCAGAGCCCCGGCGACGCCGCGCACGCCAAGACAGAGGAAAACCGCGCCGCGATGATGGCCGAGCGCCAGAAACGCTACCAAGAGCTGCGCGCGAGCGCCGCCGAGATCGGCCTTGCCCTCCCCGAGGATCCCTGGGCATCGATGCCTTCGATGCCGGAACGCCCCGCGATGCCCGAGCGTCGTGGCATGTCGCCCGAGGACATGGAAGCGATGCGTGAGCAACGCCGCAAGATGCGCGAGCAGATGCAGTCCATGACGCCGGAGGAGCGCCGCGCCATGCGCGACGCCCATTGGCAGCAGATGCGCGCCGATGCCGCGGAACGCGGTATCGAGATGCCCGAAACGCCACCCTGGGTCGCCGCCGAGCAGCGTCGCAAGGAGATGGATGAGCAGTTCGAGCAGTATCGCAAAACCGTCGAAGCGATGAGCGAGGAGCAGATCGAAGCGGCCCGCGCACTGTTCGGAGGCCGTCCGCCAATGCCCGAGCATCCGGGTATGCCGCCGCGCATGTCACCCGAGGGTTACGGCTATGGACCGCAAGGCGGGTATCCCGGCCCCATGCCCTATCAGGGCGGACCCGGCTCAATGGGCGGCCATCCTCAGATGATGCCGTACTTCGGCGCACCGGGTCAGGAGCAGGCTCCGGTCCCACAGGGCCCGGCCGACTAATCGCCGTCGCGAGGCGTCCTGATGTCGGCCTCGCCCGAGGGGGCCGCATCGATCTGCAGCCACCGATCGAGTAGCCCCTGCACGGCATCGACACCTTGACGCTTCAGGGCGGAGAAAAGCATCACCTCGATCCGCCCGACCAGATCGGACACCGCCCGCTCGACGGCAAGCTGAGTCGAGCGGGCGGCTCCGCCTTTTAGCTTATCGGCCTTGGTCAACAGGACCAGCATGGGCAGATCAACCCGCCCGCCCCACTCCAGCATCTGACGGTCGAATTCGGCCAGCGGATGGCGGATGTCCATAACGACGACGAGCCCGGCAAGCGACTCGCGCTGCTCCAGATAGGCCGCCATGTGGTGCTGCCAGTCCCGCTTGACCGCGTCGGGGACCTTGGCATAGCCGTAGCCCGGAAGATCGACCAGACGCCGCGCCTCGTCCAACTCGAAAAAGATCAACTGCTGCGTGCGGCCCGGCGTCTTACTCGTGCGGGCGAGCGCGCTTTGATGACACAGCGCATTGATCGCACTGGATTTACCCGCGTTTGACCGCCCCGCAAAGGCAACCTCGCGCCCCGCATCGGCAGGACATTGCTCAACCTGTGCCGCGGCAGTGAGAAAATGGGCGCGCTGGTAAAAAGCATTCATCGTAAACCGCGTCCCCAGTGTGATGCGATGTGTCGTTGAAAAGGAGTGCCGGTGTAACCCAAACCATTCCGCGCTGGACGCGATTCAGATTCACACAGTTCCTACTCTCTAAACCGCGTCGACTCAAACGCATGTCGATGACTGCAAGATCGCACCAAGGCGCCAGGAGCACACCCGAGGCGAAAGACGCGGCTTAACTCCAGCACTTGGAGCCACAGAACTGCAGGTGGTCCCATAGACGCGTCGACCAGGACGGCACCTGATGTGTCGACAGGGCGCCAGCGGCCAGAAAAAAGCGACTGTAATCCTGATCGCTCTGCAGGATGTGATCGATCAACCAGTGCTTCAGATGCCGCATCAAACCGGCGTCGACCGTCGCCTGACCCAGATCGAGGCGCCGCTGCACGTCCACCATGCTGCGGATCAGCCCTTCATGCTGAACCTTGTGACGCTCGTACTCCGGATAGCCGAAGATGCGCATCAGACTCTCCTCGACGGCAAAATGGATCTTGGTGTACTCGGCGAGTCGGCCGAGGATCTCGAGCTGCTGCTCCCGCGCCAGGTTGCCGACAACCGCCTCCTGCATCGCGTTGATCAGATCGATCAGTGCCTGATGTTGCGAGTCGATCTCGTCGATGCCCACGCTCAACTCGGCCGACCACTCCACGAATTGATCCATCACCCCTCCATTGCGCCCTGATTCTCGTTGGACGATCCGCCAGAAACCGACCTCACGACTCACCGGCACTCGCGGGCGCCCTCACCCAGTGTCCGGATTGCCCGCCCTCTTTCTCCAGGAGACGCACGGCGTCGATGATCATGCCTCGGTCCACGGCCTTGCACATATCGTAGATCGTCAGCAGGCTGATCTGAACGGCGCAGAGCGCTTCCATCTCCACCCCGGTTGAGCCCCTGGTCTCGACGCTTGCGCGGCACAGAACCGCCGATGACTCCACGCGGGGCTCAAGATCGAGCGTGACACGGGTCAAACTCAGCGGATGACACAAGGGCACCAGATCGCTGGTGCGCTTCGCGCCCATAATGCCCGCGATCCGCGCCACACCCAGCACGTCGCCCTTACGATGCTCGCCGCTGAGGATCAGGGCCAGGGTCGCCGGCTCCATTCGGATGACGCCCTCGGCAACGGCCCGCCGCCTGGTCTGCGCCTTGTCGCCGACATCGACCATGTGGGCCGCGCCTTGTTCGTCGAAGTGTGTCAGTGACATCGGCGCTCCACCGGTTGGAGGCATCGGCAACCGGCCTGTATGCGGGCCCTAAAGCGCGCATGGCGGGAGAAACAGGTGCGGCGCATGAGGGCGCCGGTAAGGCAGCACTCTCCCCCTCGATCGGGGGAGAGCCCGGAGACGGCCGGCAGTCGGCTTAGAAAGCCGGCTTCTCCGGCGCCTCTTCGAACATCTTCACACTGTTCATGATTTCCTCACGGGCATCTTCGCGACCGCCCCAGCCCATCACGCGCACCCACTTGCCTTCATCCAGGTCTTTGTAATGTTCAAAGAAATGCGAGATTTGGTCAAGCAGATGGGCGGGCATGTCGCGGAAACTCTCGACATTACGGTAGCCCTTGAATAGCTTGTCGATCGGTAGCGCAAGGATCTTGGCATCATCCCCGGACTCGTCGGTCATCTTGAGCACACCGATCGGACGGCACTTGATGACGGATCCGGAGATCAGCGGATAGGGCGTTACCACAATCACGTCGACCGGGTCGCCGTCGGCGGACAGGGTGTTGGGCACATAGCCGTAGTTGCAGGGATAGTGCATGGCGGTGGACATGAAGCGATCGACGAACATGGCCCCGGTCGCCTTGTCCATCTCGTACTTGACCGGCTCCGCATGCGATGGAATCTCAATGATCACATTGATTTCGCTTGGGATGTTATCGCCGCGTGGGACGCGTTTCGGATCCATGGATCAGCCTCTGCATTGGTTGGGATCGCCGAGACGCAACCGCGCGCGGATGCACAACGGACAGACTCGAGCGGATTGAAGACATCCCCGCGATTGTAGCCCATCGCATGCCGGGAAATCCTAATGATCGCATTTGATAAACCGCGTCCGCGGGGCTGCACGCCATCCGGTCCGTTGCGGTCCCGGAACAGGTTTTCCTGACACGGTTTAGTAATTTATTTTCAATTACTTAAACCGCGCCCACTGCAACGTCTGCAAATCCATGCACAGGCAACGCACCACGACACCAGCGCAAACCAAACCGGGCGCGGTTTAACGCGCCACACCAGAGAAATCGCTTCCCGGCTTGAGCCCGAATCCCTGCTCCAGATCCAACTCGCGGATCAGGCCATCGACCGCGGCCTGCCCGTGCTCGCGCTGGACCTCGCCGAGGAGCAGGCGTACGGCATTGCGGTTGTAGCCGCCGCCGAATTGCAGTTGCGTGCGGATCAGCTCGCGTGCGCGATCCAGGGTCATGTGGTCTCCGATTCGTGCGGCCTCCCGCCCCCAAAGCTGGAAGCTGGCCCCAAGTATGCCTAGATTTCGAACACCGGCAGCCGCTTCTCGACGGCGATGTTCTGGAGCGTGACGTATTTGGGCAGTCCCTTTTCAAACGGCGGATAGTCTTCGCCCTGGATTAGCGGGATCAGATACTCCTTGCAGATCGGGGTGATTCCGAAACCGTCTTCGGAAATGAAATCGCGCGGCATGAACTTCTCTACGTTGGCAACCTCCGACAGGGGCGCCTCGCCGACTTCCCACCGATAGGGATCCTGGCTGACCCGCTTGATGGTCGGCATGATGGCATTGTGCCCGGCGAGCGCAAATTCGACACCCGCCCGACCCATGGCATAAGCCTGCTCGACGTCGGTCTTTGAGGCCAGATGACGGGCCGCGCGCTGGAGATAATCGGCGACCGCCCAGTGGAACTTGTAGCCGGTCACCTCCTTGATCATGTTGGCAACCACCGGCGCCGCACCGCCCAATTGGGCGTGACCGAACGCATCGCGCGTGCCCTGCTCGGCGAGGAAACGGCCATCCGGATACTTAGCGCCCTCGGAGACCACGATGGTGCAGTAGCCATGCTGCTCGACCTTCTGCTTGACCGTCGCGAGGAAGCGTTCCTGGTCGAACTCGATCTCGGGGAAGAGGATCATCACCGGGATGCCATGGTCCTCGACCAGCCCGCCAGCAGCGGCGATCCAGCCGGCATGGCGCCCCATCACCTCAAGCACGAAGATCTTGGTCGAGGTCTTGGCCATGGAGCGCACGTCGAACGAAGCCTCCAGGGTCGAGGTGGCGATGTACTTGGCGACCGAGCCGAATCCCGGACAGTTGTCGGTAATCGGCAGATCGTTGTCGACGGTTTTGGGGACATGCACCGCCTGTACGGGATAGCCGAGCGTCTCGGAAAGCTGAGAGACCTTGTAGCAGGTATCGGCCGAGTCGCCGCCGCCGTTGTAGAAGAAGTAACCGATGTTGTGGGCCTTGAAGACCTCGATCAGACGCTCGTACTCGCGCTTGTTCGCCTCCAGGCTTTTGAGCTTGTAACGGCAGGAGCCGAAAGCGCCCGATGGCGTGTAGCGCAAGGCGGCGATGGCCTCGTCCGACTCGCGGCCGGTGTCGATCAGATCCTCGGTCAAGGCGCCGATGATACCGTTGCGCCCGGCGTAGACGTTCCCGATCTGCGCCGAATGCAGCCGCGCAGTCTCGATCACGCCGCACGCCGAGGCGTTGATGACGGCGGTCACGCCACCGGATTGGGCATAAAAGGCATTCTTCACGGTCATGTCTGTCCCCTCATTGTGATATCGAATGATTCGAGTCGAACGCGTGGGCTTGCAGCGGCGGATCAGCCCTTGCGGGCTGGCAGGTCACCGCGCTGCTCGGCGACATAGTCGGCCTGAGCCTGGAGCAGGGCAACGGCGCACTCGGCCAGGTCGTCGTACTCGTCGACGCCGGTTCCCATCTGCTTGTAGGGTTTATAAAAAAACTGGCAGCGATAGCGACGCTCGCCGGCCTTGAAGATCACGAAATGACAGGCGTCATCGGCCTGCCAGACCACGACGGGGCATAGGGTCAGCTCGCGATCGGAGGCATGCAGACGAATCTCGGCATCGGCAAGCTGAAGCTCCACGTCCCGCCCGTAGCGTTCACGTACAGTCGTTTGGAGAATCCACTGCTCGGTGTCTGTGATGTCCGCAATGGTCGTCAAATCCAAAACCTCGGCAGATGAGTGGAACAGGTCACATCGAAGGCAAAAAGAGTAAGCCATCGATGCCTGGAAATCATGTTGTTTTAGCCTCGTACACCGCTAGACCGCCACGCCTGCCCCGCATCGAGCCCGGCCACGCCACATCGTGGCCGATACAGCTGCACAGGCAATCATTGCGCCGAGAGCATCCTCCGGGCACGTCATCGAGCAGGTGGCAGACTCTCGTCACGCGCCACAGCACACAGTATCGGCCCCGGGACGCGTTCAGACGTTGAATCGATGCGGAGTCTAGCTTCGATGGAGGTCGGATAACGGCTTCGCCAACGGGGGCAGGTCGCTCCCCAGGCCCAAGGCGCGAGCCATAAAGAGATGTTTGAGTGGTTCGAGATGATCGGTCAGGGTCAAGCCCAGGCTGCGTAGCGCAGCGACCGGCCGCACCTCGTTGCTGAACAACCGCTTGATCAGGTCCATGGCGCCGAGCATCGCCATGTTGTCGCCGCGCCGCGCGCGCTCGTACTGGCGCAGGGTCCAGAGACCGGCGATGTCGCGTCCGCGCGCAAGCGCTAGATCGATGGCGGCGGCGAGTTCGGCGGCATCGAGAAACCCGAGATTCACGCCCTGCCCGGCCAGCGGGTGGACCGCGTGCGCGGCATCGCCGACCAGAGCCACGCCCGGCAGAACATAATGCTTGGCATGCTGCAGACGCAGCGCGAAGGCGGCACGCGGGCCCTCGATGACCAGCCGGCCCAGCCGCG
>JBGSKP010000227.1:0-15409 GCA_041741175.1 Thiocapsa sp.
GCCGCGGCCTCCAGCGCCTCATCCTCGCTCAGCGCGGGCAGCAGTCCAGGCAGCCGATTGGCCAGCATCGATTTACCCGTTCCCGGCGGACCGATCAGCAGCAGACTGTGACCGCCGGCGGCGGCGATCTCCAGCGCGCGCTTGGCGTGATCCTGGCCCCTGACGTCCGCGACATCCGGGTATCGGGGCTCGACCGGGATGCGCTCGCCCGGCACGAAGGTCGGCAGCGGACTGGTGCCGTTCAGGTGTTCGCAGACCTCCATGAGATGCCGCGCCGGCCGAATCGCCAATCCGGAGACGAGCGATGCTTCGGCCGCGTTTTCGGCCGGCAGGATCAGTTCGCGGCCCGCCTCGCGCGCCGCCACGGCAACCGGCAGGACCCCGTTGACCGGCCTTAGCCCGCCGGAGAGCGCCAACTCGCCGATCCACTCATAGCGATCGAGCTGCGCGGTCGCGATCTGTCCGGACGCGCCGAGGATGCCGAGCGCAATCGGCAGATCAAAGCGCCCGCCCTCTTTGGGAAGATCCGCCGGGGCTAGATTGATCGTGACGCGACCGATCGGAAACTGGAACCGACCATTGAGCAGCGCGCCGCGCACCCGATCCTTGCTCTCCTTCACCGCCATCTCGGGCAAACCCACCATCGATAGATAGGGCAGACCGCCGGAGAGATGCACCTCAACCGTCACCGCGGGCGCATGGATGCCGACCCGCGCACGGCTGTGCAGGATACAGAGGGCCACGTGCCAGCTCGGGTCCGGACCCTCAGTCCGCGTGGTTTCGCTTAGCGGCGAGCAGATGCTCGAGCTCGAGCAGGCGTGTTTCCATGGCGGCCAGTTTCTCGCGGCTGCGCGCCAGGACGGCGCTCTGCACGTCGAACTCTTCTCGGGTCACCAGGTCAAGCCTGGACAGACCCGATTCGAGCGACGCCCGGAGATTCCGGTTGATGTCTTCCTGCAACATCTGGATGCCCTTGGGCATGGCCGATGCTAGGCGCTGCGCGAGATCATCGAGCTGTTTGGGATCCAACATGGAAGTTCCTCTGCGCTGGGGTCTGACTGACGAAGACCCGGGTCCAAGGCGGATGCCGGGATGCAAGGGTTGACGCGATCGGCTCGGGATCGGCACTACGCGGCCGAAGGACCGCAGGAGCGCCGACATTATAGGACGGCCGCGAAGCAATTGGGCCCTGTTTCGAACCACATCGACCGGCTGGCCCACGCCGAGCCAGAGCAGGTTACCCGACGAGGTGCGAAGCCGGAGGAAAACGCGGCCGAGCAACGGATGCACTTACTTGGTGCGCTCATCTGTGAACACCCCAAGCCCCGCTCCCGAATGGTGCGCCAAATTGTTGCTGCTTCGCGACATGATGCCGAAACACCTCCTTGCCACGGACTAGGAGCCGTTGGCATGTCTTCTGCTTAACGGACTTTCGACATGATTGCCGGACCAGTCATTCGGGCCCCTGACGGTCATCCTTCGACACACTAACCAACTCAGCCCGAGCACTCGAGAGGTACACGGAAATGACTAAACGACGTTTTGGATCCGCCCTTGCGCTTGGCGCGCTCACGCTGGGCGTCGGCTCTTTCCAGACCGCCACGGCTGAAGATCCGAATTCGTTCAGTGCCAATATCGGCGTCGTCAGCAACTACATCTGGCGCGGTCTGACGCAGACCGACAACGAGGCCGCCGTGCAGGGTGGCCTGGACTACGCCCACGATAGCGGTTTCTACGCGGGGGCTTGGCTCTCCAACGTGAACTTCGGCGATAGCATCGAGTACGACATCGACTTCGCCGAGCAGACCTTCGATGTACTGGAGACGTCCAGCTCGCCGGGCTACGAGCTGGATATGTATCTTGGATTCAGCAAAGACATCACGGACGACCTCAGCTTCGATGTCAATGCCATCTACTACGCCTACCCCGACGGCCGCGATCTGGACTTTGCCGAGTTGGGTGCGAGCGGAACCTGGAAGTGGATCACCCTCGGCTTTGCCTACACCGTCTACGGCCAGGCCGACGACGCGAAAGGCGTGCCGTCGGGCGAGGCGATCCTGGTCGAGGGTGACTGGTACTACTACGGCGGGCTGGAATTTGCGCTTCCCTATGACTTCGGGCTCGGCGTGCGCGGCGGCTACTACGATTTCGACTACAACGGCGGCAGCAATGACTATGGCCATTGGGGTCTGACCGTCAGTCGCGAAGCCGGCGACTTCGGCACCTTCAGCCTGAACTACGATCAGGTCGGTCGCGATACCTACGACACCGACCCGCAGTTCTGGGTGGGATGGCTGAAGGAATTCTAAGTCGGCTCACTTCGCACGCGCGACCTCAAAATCTCGGCCAGGGGGCAACCCTTGGCCTCCTCAGGAGCTCATTCGCAATGAAACTTGTCGCAGCCATCATCAAGCCGTTCAAACTCGACGACGTCCGCGAAGCACTCGGAGACATTGGCGTATCCGGCATCACCGTGATCGAGGTCAAAGGCTTCGGGCGCCAGAAAGGCCATACGGAGCTGTACCGCGGCGCCGAATATGTTGTTGATTTTCTTCCCAAGATAAAAGTCGAAATCGCTGTCGACGACGATATGGTCGAGAAGGTTATCGAAGCGATCAGCGGCGCGGCACGTACCGGCAAAATCGGCGACGGCAAGATCTTCGTCTTCGACCTGCAACAAGTCATTCGTATTCGTACCGGCGAGACCGGGTCGGACGCGCTCTAACCGTCGCCGAGGGGACCTCAATGATGTTTACAATGAAACCGCGACAATTCGCCATCTCGACGCTGGCGGGTGTTTCGCTGCTGATGCCGGCGCTGGCATTCGCCGAGGAGTTGCCTGTTCTGAACAGCGGAGATACGGCCTGGATGCTCACCGCCACAGCCCTGGTGCTGTTCATGACCATTCCCGGGCTGGCACTCTTCTACGGCGGCCTGGTTCGCGCCAAGAACGTGCTCTCTGTCTTGATGCAATGTTTCGCGATCACTGCGCTCATGACGGTTCTCTGGGTGATCTATGGCTACAGCCTGGCTTTCTCCACCGAGGGAATGGAACAGGGCGCCATCAATCTCAACACCTTCATCGGCGGATTCGACAAGCTCTTCCTCGCCGGCGTGACGCGCGAGAGTCTCACTGCGGCAATCCCGGAGACGGTCTTCGCCACCTTCCAAATGACCTTTGCCATTATCACCCCGGCGCTGATCGTCGGTGCCTTTGCCGAGCGCATGAAGTTCTCGGCGCTGCTGTGGTTCATGGGGATCTGGTTCACGATCGTCTATCTGCCGATCGCGCACATGGTGTGGGGCGGCGATGGCGCGCTCATGTGGGACTGGGGCGTGCTCGACTTCGCCGGCGGGACCGTGGTGCACATCAACGCCGGGGTCGCGGGCCTGGTTGCCGCAATCGTCCTGGGCAAACGCAAGGGCTATCCGACGACCGCCATGCCGCCGCACAACCTGACCTACACCGTCATCGGTGCCTCGATGCTGTGGGTGGGCTGGTTCGGCTTCAACGCGGGTAGCGCCGTTGCCGCCAACGAGAGCGCCGGTATGGCCATGTTGGTCACCCAGATCGCCACCGCCACCGCCGCGCTCGCCTGGATGTTCTCGGAGTGGCTTAACCACGGTAAGGCCAGCGTGCTGGGTATCGCCACCGGGGCTGTCGCCGGCCTGGTCGCCATCACCCCGGCATCCGGTACAGCCGGCCCTATAGGCGCGCTCGCGATCGGCGCGGCTTCGGGCATCGTTTGTTTCCTCGCCTCGACCAAGCTCAAGCGCGCCTTGGGCTATGACGACGCGCTCGACGTCTTCGGCGTGCATGCCGTAGGGGGTATCGTCGGTGCGCTGCTGACCGGTATCTTCGCCGCTGCGACGTTCGGCGGTGCCGGTCTCGCTGAGGGCATGACCATCGGCGGACAGCTCTGGATCCAAACCAAAGGCGTCCTGGTTACCCTGGTTTATACGGCGGTTGTGAGCTACGTCATCCTCAAACTGGTTGATGTGACGATTGGCCTGCGCGTGACCGAGGAGCAGGAAACCGAGGGACTGGACCTCTCCCAACACGACGAGCGCGGCTACATCCTCTAGCCCCAACGACCACCGAAGCGGATCGATCCGCTTCGGTGGTGCCGACGCGCACGATAATCCTGGAGTCTATTCGTGGAAGCCATCACTGAACTGAGCTACGCGCTCGACACCTTTTATTTTCTCATCTCCGGCGCGCTGGTCATGTGGATGGCCGCCGGGTTTGCGATGCTCGAAGCCGGTCTGGTCCGCGCCAAGAACACCGCCGAAATCCTAACCAAAAACATCGCTCTGTTCGCCGTCGCATCGGTCATGTACATGCTGGTCGGCTACGGCATCATGTATCCAGCCGAGGGCGACGGCTTCATCCCGGTCGTTGATTGGGGCTTCATGTTCGGCGGGGATCACAGCGTCGCAGACGTGTTGGGGAGCGACGGCGAGACCTACTACTCCGCCATGGCCGACTTCTTCTTCCAGGTCGTCTTCGTGGCTACCGCCATGTCGATCGTCTCAGGTGCGGTTGCCGAGCGCATGAAACTCTGGGCCTTCCTGCTCTTCGCGGTCGTGATGACCGGTTTCATCTATCCCGTGCAGGGCTACTGGAAGTGGGGCGGCGGCTTCCTCGACGGGCTCGGCTTCATGGACTTTGCCGGCTCGGGACTGGTGCATCTTGCCGGCGGGTCGGCGGCACTCGCCGGTGTGCTGCTGCTCGGCGCGCGCAAGGGCAAGTATGGTAAGGACGGCTCCATCAACGCCATCCCGGGCGCCAACATGCCGATTGCCACGCTCGGCACCTTTATCCTCTGGCTGGGATGGTTCGGGTTCAACGGCGGCTCCCAACTGGTGATTTCGAATATCGAAGACGCCAACGCGGTGGCGGCCGTCTTCGTCAACACCAATATGTCCGCCGCCGGCGGGACCATCTTCGGTCTTATCACCGCGCGACTCCTCTTCGGCAAAGCCGATTTGACCATGGCGCTCAACGGAGCACTCGCCGGCCTGGTGGCCATCACGGCCGAGCCGCTCACGCCCTCGCCGCTGCTCGCAACCATGATCGGCGCGATCGGCGGCGTCATCGTCGTCTTCGCCATCGTAACCATGGATAAGCTGCGCATCGATGACCCGGTCGGCGCCATCTCGGTCCACGGCGTGGTCGGCATGTGGGGACTGATGGCGGTGCCCATCACCAACCCCGATGCCAATTTCGCGGCTCAAGGGATCGGGCTTGGAACCATTCTGACGTGGGTCTTCGTGACATCCTTCATCGTCTGGTTGATCATCAAGTTGGTCATGGGCATTCGAGTCAGCGAAGAAGAAGAGTACGAAGGTGTCGATATCGGCGAATGCGGCCTAGAAGCATATCCCGAGTTCGTCGGAGCACGTGGCGGCATCTGACGCGCTGGCTTCGCGATTGTGACTGGACAAGGGGCCCGACGGGCCCCTTTTTCGGTCTTGGGAAGACGTTGCGACCGATGTCCTTGAGTCGCTCAAAGTTGAGAGTGGCTGATGACGGCACCTCGCCACCCAATCCGGGACCACCGTGGCGCGCTGCCCGCAGGTCAACACCGGCATGCGGTCGCGGCGCCAGCCGGCCAGGTCCGGGACATCCACCTCGGTGTTGTGGATGAACTGCCATTCCGGTTCAACGATGACCACCAACCACCGGCCCCTCCCCGGCCCATCAGGAACGGAGTGAACAGCTTGCCGGCCAACGACGTTTCGGTGCTTGATCCTAAATCCGGCATTTAGAACCGCAAAGGCGCAAAGGACGCAAAGAAAAACAAGAATTTGTAATGCGAACGACGTTCACCCTTTGGGTCAATAGCGGCATAGCTCCAAGGCATTGAAAGCCTTTGCGTCCTTTGCGCCTTTGCGGTTCAACTACTGTTTTTAGGTTGATCAGTTCGAGTCCGCGGCCAGGGCGCGTCGGAAAAACTCCGGTTGCGCCAGTGCGGCGCGATGGATCTCGGCGTTGTAGTAGAGTGTATCGAACGCTTTTCCAGACGCGTCTTCGACACGAAAATCAGCCAGCGGCCGGTCGCTGCCCGCCATCGTTGCGCTCCACCAACCCGACGGATAGATCGCCTGCGGGAAGAAGAGCGTGCGCGTATCGCTGAAACCGGCGCTTCGCATCGCCGCATGCATCCCGGTCAGGATCCGCATGTGGTAGAGCGGGGATTCGCTCTGTTGGACGAGGATACCGCCGGATCCCAATGCGCGCCGACACTCGGCGTAAAAGTCGCTGGTAAAAAGACCCACCGCCGGACCGACCGGATCGGTGCTGTCGACGATGATGAGATCCAGAGCGCCGGCTTCGGCATGCTGAATCCAGCGCACCCCGTCTTCGAACAGGAGCTGTGCGCGCGCATCCCCGTTGGACGCCGTCAGCTCGGGGAAATAGATCTCGGCAAGGCGTGTGACGCGTTCGTCGATATCGATCTGCACCGCTTGCTCAACGCCGGGATGTTTCAGAACCTCGCGCAAGGTTCCGCAGTCTCCTCCACCGATGATGCAGACGCGCCTGGGATCCGGATGCGTAAAGAGCGCCGGGTGCGACATCATCTCGTGATAGAGGAAATTGTCGCGGGTCGACAGCATGGTGCAGCCGTCGATGACCATGAGATTGCCGAACCCTTCGGTCGCGAAAATCTCGATGTGCTGATAGGGGCTGCGCTCCTCGTGGAGCTTTTCCGTGATCTTGAGCGAGAAGGCCGCGCCGTCGGGCGCGGCAATCTCGGAAAACCAGGTAGTGGGATCGAGCATGAAGGGTCGTCCTGCAGGGAGGGGTGAGGCGAGGTTCCGGACACGCTACCCGAGCGCCCCGGGGCCGTGAGCTATTTAGGGAAACGATCATCCAGATTGGCCGGGCAGAGCACGTCGCGCATGATACCGATCAGATCCAGCAGCTGGTCGTTGCGAATCCGATAATAGATGCGGTTGGCCTCCTTGCGCGCCACAACGATGTTCTTGTTGCGCAATTGTTCCAGATGCTGCGAGATATTGCTCTGCGAGGTTCCGGTGCGGTCGACGATTTCACCGACCGAGAGTTCATTGTCACCGAGTGAGCAGAGAATCTTCCAGCGCAGCGGATGCGCCATCGCCTTCAAGGCATTGGCGGTCAAGATCGTATTCTCATCCTCGGGGGTCTCGGATACTATCGGGTCGTTGTTCATCGTAGATCCTCCTCAGGCACCTCAATGTCGTCTTGTCGCCGATCGTCCTCTGTCGGCAGGGCTTCATCTCTCGCCTGTTCTTCGACCCGCACATAGCCGGTCATATCTTTGGCGATACAGATGATATCGCTGATGTCTCCTTCGGCATTCTTCACGGCGGTACGCGAAAAGAGGATCGGCACGCGCCGTCCGTCGCGGGCGATGAATCTGGCCTCGATCCGGCTCAATGCGCCGGTACGGATGAGTGCCTCCAGCCAGGTGCCCATAAAGGCCCCGGCCTCCGCATCCCCTTCCTCCTCGAATACGTCGCCGATGGACATCCCGCGCAGATCATCGCCCCCGTAGCCGAGCATGCGCCACGACGCCGGGTTGGTATGCTTGATGGTGCCCTGCGGGTCCAGGACCAGGAGCGCCTCACCCATGTAACGGATAATGTTCTCCAGGTAATGTCGGGCCTCGGCAAGCTCCGCGGTGCGCACGTCCACCATCTGCTCCAGGGTCCGATTGAGTTCGCGTTCCTTCTCGATGAGCCGAAAGTAGGTGCTGATCTTATTGATCAACAGATTGTCGTCGATCGGCTTGAGCAGGTAATCCACCGCACCGACGGCAAAGCCGCGCTGCTGGAACTCCTCCGATTTGAAGGCCGCGGTCAGGAAAATGATCGGGATGTCGCGCGTGCGCTTGCGCAGCTTCAGCATGGATGCGGTTTCGAATCCATCCATTTCGGGCATCTGGACATCCAGGATAATGAGGTCGATGTCGGGATGGCGATGGGTCAGATCGATCGCGTCCTGTCCGGAGGTCGCCTCCAGCACACCCACATCCATCTCGTTCTCGATCAGTGTCCGAAGCGTGAAGAGATTGTGGGCGTGATCGTCCACAATCAGCAGCTTGAATCCGGCGTAGCGGGTCATGTCGTCTGCCCTGTTTCACCCCGAGGTGGCGTCCCGAACGTTCGAGGCCGGTTTAACCGGACGGTGCGCCGCTCCGATCGGCTTGATTCGGAACGGGTCTATCCGGCAGCACCTTCGCAAGCAACGCCGCGAGCTGGTCCGACTCGACGGGTTTCAAGAGAAACTCGACCGCTCCGGCGCCCAAACATCCGGCAACCTGTGCCTTTGTCGAACGATCGCCAAGGATGGCAATGGCAGGGTGAGGCCCTGCGCTCATACTCAACAGGCTGTGGAGGGTAGCACAGGTCATTTCGGCGGACACCCCGGCAGCCAGCAGGACCAACTCGCAGCCCTCACCCTCTTCCTGCAGGGTCTCCAGCGCCTCGTCGAGATCGGCCGCGGTCTGCACCCGAAAATGGTGACGCGCCAGCTCGGATGCGAGCGTCACCAGGGTCTTCACATCACGCTCGACGATGAGTACCCAGCTCGCGCGCGCCTCGTTGTTCAATGCCGGACGCAGGACGCCCGGCGATGTGTCGGACTCAGGCATCACCGCGGGCTCAACCTCGGAACCCTGCCCGATTCCGGAACCCGCTGCCGATTCCTCCCCCCGCTCGGCGCCCGCCGTGGCGACCGGCAGGACCAGCGTGAAGCAGGCCCCGGCGCCAGGCGCGCTCTCGACCCGGATGTGCCCGCCGAGGAGCTGAGCCAGCTCACGGCTGATCGATAAGCCCAGACCGGTCCCGCCATAGCGTCGTCGCGTCGAGCCATCGGCCTGCTGGAATGCCTCGAAGATGATGTCCTGTTTGTCCCGAGCGATGCCGATGCCCGTATCGGCGACACTGAATGCGACCTGACGCTGCGGATTGCCGATCGCCTCCATCATCAGCGTAATGCGGCCCTGCTCGGTGAACTTGACCGCATTGGAGAGAAAATTCTTCAGGATCTGGCGCAGCTTATCCCGATCGGTATAGATCCTCGTTGCAGCGGTGGGGTCGATTTCCAGGTCGAGCACCACCGCCTTCTCGGCCACCAGCGGGGCGACCAGCTCGATCAACTCCTCCAGCATCGGCCGCAGCTCCACCCAATCGGATGTCACGGCAACATGGCCGGCTTCGATCCGCGAGATGTCCAGAATGTTGTCGATCATGGTGCGTAGGTCGCGCCCGGCCTCATGGATCACCTGGGCCTGACGGCGCTGCCCCGGATTCAGGCCGCTGGTCTCGGCGCCCAACATCTTCGACAGCAGCAGGATGGAGTTCAGCGGTGTGCGCAGCTCATGGCTGACATTGGCGAGGAACTCCGATTTGTATCGGTTGGATTTCTCCAACTCTCGCGTGTGAGCCTGCGCGGCCTGCAGGTGCCCGGCATGGGTCTGGGCCAGGGCGGTCAACTGTTCGCCGAGTTCACGGATTTCCCGCGGCCCACGCCAGCTGAAGCGCAGCGGCCGACCGTCGCGCAGCACCTGACCGATCCCGCCCCGCAACTCGTCGCCGAAATGCTCTGCGCGGGCTGCAATCCATCGGGCCAGGACCATGACCACCAGAACCAGAATGAAAATGATCGACAGAACACGGACGATCAGTGCATCGCGGAACTCATCGATCGGCGATGGATCGACCGCCCGCCCCACCCACAGCGGCACCCCGTCCTCGGTCATGAACATGGGCACCCAGAGCAGCTGCCGACCTTGACGCCCCTTCCAGAGTGCGAGCGCACCCTCGGCGAAGATCTCGGCCAATCCGGGAAAGGCATCGAAGGCCTCGGGCTGACCGCTCGCCGGCTGACCGGGGCGCAGGTAGCTTCCGTCCTGATTGACCCAGAGCGTATCCCGGTAAAACTGTGCCAAACCGCCCACATCGATCGCCATCACGACCACGCCGCGCGGGTCGTCGGATTGTTCCCCGCCGATGCGGCTGACCAGGGTCAGCGTCATGAGCTGCCGGGGATCCTCGACGCCTGCCAGGGGATCGATGCGGATACGACTGACCATCACCGCGCCGGATTGCAGATCCAGCCCCGCACGCAGGAAGTCGCGGTTCGGAACGTGCGGCGGCGACTCGGTTGGCCGCCATTCCTGGCTGCGCGCATCGCGTGCCAGCCAGAAGCGCTCATGACCGTCGTCACCGACGAACAGGATCTGGATGATGTCGCGTTGATCGGCCAGTATCTGATTGATCCAAGAAGTATATCTGGCGCGGGCAACATCGATCTGGTCCGCGTCTCCCTGCTCGCCCAGGATCAAACCCGGTTCGGGTAGCTTGGAGAGTAAGCGGATCATCTCGTGCCGACTGGCCAGATGCTGATCGAGATCGCGAAAATCGGCTCGCAGGTTTTGCAGATAGGCGCGCTGATAAAACAGCGCGGTACGGTCCAGCACCAGCGGCAGATTGATCAGCACACCCAACACCAATGGTGTCAATCCGAAGATCAACAAAAAGACCAGAATGTAAGCCCTGAGCTTCATGCTGTGCGCCGACTCGTTGCGCCCGCCGGTGCCGTTGTACAGCGGCCTCGGACTGTCAACGGATACCGACTCGCGTGCGCCGGTGTCGAGCACCAATCGTTGCTCGGTCCGGGGCGGAGACATCTCAACAGGCGCCCGGTTTGCGGATCAGAGTGATTGGACCAGCTCCAGAATCTGGGCCGCGTGGCCCTTTGGCTTGACGTCATAGAGTGCATGGCGGATCACGCCGGCCTTATCGACGAGGAAGGTCGAGCGCACGATGCCCATGCGTTTCTCGCCATGGGCCTCCTTCTCGCGCCAGACTCCATAAGCCTCGCAGACCTCCCCTTCGGTGTCGGCGAGCAGTTGAACCGTCAGGCCGTACTTGTCGCGAAAGGCGCCGTGACTGGTGCAGGTATCACGACTGATCCCGAGCACATCGGTGTCGAGCGCATCGAACTCGGCGTGAAGATCCGTAAAATCAAGCGCTTCCATGGTGCAGCCGGGGGTGTCGTCCTTAGGGTAAAAATAGATGACGAGGTTGCGGCGCCCCAGGAGCTGTTCGAGCTTAACCCGTGCCATGTCCGCGTTGGGGAGTGAGAACGTGGGGGCTTCATCACCTGGCTGCAGCATCGCGAAAGGCTCCGGGGGTGATCGATCGGATTGATCGATGTCAGGGCGGAATTTAGGCACCCTCGGGCAGATCGTCAACCGCTGTCCCGTTGCGTGTCGCCGGATCGGGCTCCAGATCGAAGGGCGGCAGACGGACACTGGCGACGGTGCCGCCACCGCGCCGCTCACCCAGGTGCAGCTCCATCTGATTTGACAGGGCGAGCTGGTAGGCCACGGCAAGACCCAAGCCCGTGCCGCCGGTCAGCCGGCTGCGCGACGCCTCAAGGCGATAGTAGGGACGAAAGACCGCCTCGCGTTCGCTCTCCGGAATGCCCGGACCACGGTCGAGCACGAAGATGACCGGCGTCGTGGTTTTGCATTCAAGGTGAAGCTCGACCAGGTCCTGGCTATAGCGCAAGGCGTTTTCCAGGAGATTGCCGATGATGCGCCGCAACGCGAGGACGTCGACCCGGTAATGGCAAGGCTGGTGATGTTGCCAGATGACACGCGGACGGCCCGCCACCAGATCGTCGATCAACGCGGCGATATCCGCATCGTCGCGATGCCCCGCCCCGAGACTTTTGCCGAAATCGATCGCCTGGGTGATGAGCGCGTTCATCTCCTCGATGTCGCGCTCCATGCGGGCGGTCAGCTCCGACGCTGTCCCGCGGGGCAGCATCTCGACCGCCAGGCGCAGGCGCGTCAGCGGGGTGCGCAGGTCGTGTGAGATGCCGGCCAACAGCAAAGTCCGATTGGCGATGAGCTCGCGGATCCTCCCACTGGTGATATTGAACTGGCGCGCGAGATTCGCGAGCTCCTTCGGCCCTTTTTCCGATAAAGCGTTGGGCGAATAGCCCAGTGCAACCTGCTCGGCGGCCTTCGACAGACGATTGAGCGGATAGGTGATACGACCGGCGAGGATCAGCGCGCTGCCGACAATCAGCAACAGAGCCACCCCGATGATGACCGACATGCCCTGAATCGGCCGGGTCTCGACGCGACTGCGCGGAAACCCCGCCCAGAGTGTTTCGCCGCCGGCGTCCAACCCGACCCAGAACCAGCGCTCGCCGTTGGCCACGCTCGTGACGATCTCCACGGGGCGATCCAGTCGCTCCTCCAGGGCAAGCCTGACCTGGTCCAGATACGGAAAGAAGAAATAGTTGACGTCGGTCAGTGGCCGTTCCTCGGCCAGGCGGATCTGATACTCGCGCGCCAGCCTGGCGCGATAGTCGTCGCGCATCTCGGCCGGGAGCTGGCCGAGCGTTCGCGCCGACAGGACCATGATGCTCGCCAGATCCGAAGCGGAGCGGTGAGCCACCGGCGTCAATGCGTACGAAACGATGACCCAGAAGGTGACGAGGCCAAAGAGTCCGAACGTAAACAGCAGGGTCAGCAGCGCCCTCCCGAACAGACTGGCCGGGATAAGGCGCGCGAGGAGCGTCACGAGTCCCCGGCCGGGGTGAACATGTAACCCTTGCCCCAGATGGTGCGAATATAGCGCGGGCGTTTTGTATCCGGCTCGATCTTGGCGCGCAGACGCGCGATCTGCACATCGATGCTGCGATCAAAGGGCGAGCGCTCGTAGCCCTTTAGCAGGTCGAGCAACAGATCGCGATCGAGCACGCGATCCGGATGCTCCGCCAGGATTCGCAGCAGCGCAAACTCACCCGACGTCAAGACGATCGTTTGATCCCCGCGTTTAAGCTCGCGTTGAACGAGATCAAGTCGATACGGCCCTAAACGGATGCACTCGCCGGTCTCCGTCGGATCGGCTGGCGCGCTTGGTGCGCGGCGGCGCAATACAGCGCGAATGCGTGCCAACAACTCGCGGGGATTGAATGGCTTGGGCATGTAGTCGTCGGCGCCGACCTCCAGCCCGACAATCCGATCGATCTCATCGCCGCGCGCCGACAGCATGATGATCGGCACATCGGCACGGGCACGCAGCCGCCGCGCCAGAGTCAGTCCGTCATCGCCCGGCAGCATGAGGTCGAGGATCACAAGATCTGTCTCGTGCTGGGCCAGCCAGGCATCCATGGCCACGCCGTCTTCCGCGCCGGCAACGCTGAATCCCTCTCCCGCAAGGTACTCGCCGAGCAGGTCGCGAAGTTCAGCGTCGTCATCGACAACCAGGATTCGAATCGGCGTATCGGACATCTAGGCGCGTTCTCTGTCGTCTCGGGCAAAGAGCCTGTAACAACTTGTTACAACATTAGTGATGACTGAAATACTCTTTTGACGCCTTGCGCGCAAGATGCAACGCAGGCAACAAGGTCGACACCGCCGCTCCCGCAGTCGAATGGGTCAGTTGGATCCTTGGAGCTGTTATCCCACGGAAATCAGGAGAACGACGCATGAGCTTCGACGCCCTCACCATCACCGGTATGATCGCCGCCATTCTCTGTAGCGGCTTTCTGATCGCGCTCATTACTCGCGACGACGCCGACGCCACTCGGCAGGCAAGACTGAGGGGTACCGACCGCACCAATGGTTCCGACCGCCGGTCGTAAATCGGCGTCGCAAATAGGCAGCAAGCCAGTTGGGTCGCAATGCCAGCCACACACCCTGTCGTTGCGGCCGTTTTTTTGTGTGCCCGACGTGCCGGTGCGCAGCATCCAGAATCGCTTCGACGGCCAGGTGAGCCCAACGCCAACGCGATACCAAGTTTGACAGGCATCACTCGGATTCCTAGCATCGCCCGACGATTCTTCGACTGATCATCCGGTGCCATGCCTAAACTCTCGCCGCTACAGTGGGTGCTGTTCGCCCTGTTTTTGTTCTTTTACGGCTTTACGATCTTCGCCGTCACCCGTGACTACTACCTGCGCCACCTCTCGCGCCCCGTCGCCACGACACCCGGAGCGACAACAGCCGCACCGCACGCAGCGCCGGCTCAGGTCGCCGCGCCCAAGACGCCATCGAGCCCACTGCCGCCGCCCAGCGCAATCCCTCAAACCATCACCGAGAGCAATCTGCAATTGCTGGCCCAGCAGGCCGATGCGCTCTTCGTCGAACGTCGCTATGCAGAGGCCATCCCGGTCTATCGCCGCATTCTGGAACTCTCCCCGGAGGATATCGAAGCCCAAAACGACCTCGGGCTGGCGCTCCACTATGCCGGAGACAGCAACGCTGCACTCACGCTGCTGCGTGCCGGCACCGCCATGGACGCGACACACCAGCGTATCTGGCTCACGCTCGGTTTTGTCAGTCTTCAGGCCGGCGATCCAACCGAAGCGCGCGCAGCGCTTGAGCATGCGCGCGACTTGGGCGCCGACACCGGTGTCGGTCAGGAGGCGTCCCGCCTGCTGGACCTGATCGAAGGCCAGTGATCCGGATGGACCGGGCGACTCGCCAACCGCCTTCTGCTGTGCACGACGTGACGGCTGCGGACAATCCCGCGGCCGATACCCGTTGCGCTCTCAGGCGCGCTCGGCCAAGGCGACCGTGTAGTGCGCGCCCTGCTTGAGCTTATCGTAATTGCCAAAGACTTCGGTCAGGTTTCGTTTCATGTACTGGCGCAACCCGTTGATGGTGACCAGGTAGAGCCGCCCGCCGGGACGCAGGCGCGCATAGGCATCGTGGAGCAGGAGCGCCAACAGCTCCTTGCCGACCTTGGCCGGGACATTGCTGGCGATCAGATCGAAACGCCTGCTCGGGTCGATCTGATCGAATCCGTTACTGAGCTGTGCCTGCGCATTGTCCAGACGATTACCACGGATGTTGAGCGCGGCGTAATCGACGGCCACGAAGTCCTTATCCACCATCAGGGTCTGGCCTTGCGGCGCCAGCGTCGCGAGGGCCAGGCCGATGGCGCCATAGCCGCAGCCCAGATCCAGACAGTCATCCGCAGGCTGGACCTGAAGATGCGCAAGCAGCAGCCGCGTGCCCTCGTCGATCTCGCGTGGCGAGAACAGCCCCCAGGTGCTGTGCAGGGTCAGGGGGGATCCGCCCAGCTCGGCGGTGAACACGATGTCCTGGCGAAATGCAGTGAGTTGTTCTGGCGTTAACACGTTGTTGCAATGACCTGATGGATAGAGTGGTGGGCGACGACAACCCTGCTGCGCAGCGGGCTATCCTGTGATGCGTTGGGATACACTGCAAGCATGGCCGATCAAAGCGGAAACATCGAGATTCAGTTGCAGCGATCCCCCGACGGGCTCGCGTGCACCATCAGGTCGACGCGCCCGGTGCGTGCCGCGGCGGTCTTCGTTGGACGTTCGCCCGAGGAGACGAGCGCACGCCTGCCGCGGCTGTTCTCGATC
>JBGSKP010000228.1:0-4210 GCA_041741175.1 Thiocapsa sp.
GTCTGGAGCGGCTGCGCAGCGTGGTCGCCGGCACCACCCAGCGGCTCTACGAGCCGCGCGCCCGCAGCGCACGCGAGGCCATGCGCTTCGGTGGACTGCTCTGCGAGAAGCTGTCGGTGGAGGGATTCAACCTGGATCTGCTGCGCCAGCGATACGACCTCTGCGTCCAGAACGAGGACGCGGAGCATCTGCGCTGTCGCCGGCTTGCCGAAGACCTGGAACGCGACGGGGCGGTGCTTGATGTCAACATCGGCGTTTACTCGGACTCCATCGTGCGCACCGCCCAGACCTACCCGGACGACCTCGCCGTTCTGGAAACAGAGCTGACCGGGTTGGGCGCGGAGCTCGGCGCCCGCGGCTACGGGAACCTGGTCATTTACCCCGAGCAGTTCCATAAGGATGTCGTTGGCTATGCCCGATCCGGGGCGGTCGCACGCGACCTCTGGTTTAACGGCTGTCGAGGGCTGCGCTGATCTCAGACTTGCGCTCCCCGCCGTCCGCGCTGCGGTGGCAAGATGGTGAGGTTTCAGCGCATCCACGGAGCATGTCCACCCGTAGGCGTGGGCTTGCCCGCGCTGGCACGGCGGAGAGGCTGGAGCGCGGGCAAGCCACGCGCCCACGATGCGGTAGGCGCGGGGTTGACTGCGGTGGCAAGATGGTGAGGTTTCAGCCCATCCAAGGAGTATGTCCGCCTGTAGGCGCGGGCTTGCCCGCGCTGGTATGGTGGAGAGGTTGATGAAGGGATTGTTCCAAGGAGCCTATAGATCATGATCGCGAGTCGAAGAAGTGGTCCTATCGTTTTGTTTGGCCTTTCGTTGGCACTGGTTCAGGCCGGTTGCGTCTCCAACCCGACGATGTCTGGCGGGGGCGGGTCGAGCGTGCCGTTAACGCCTGCCGAGCAGCGTATGCGCCAGGAATCGGCGCAGCTTGATGCAAAGACGTCGATCCAGGGCTGCGCTGCCGGCGCAGTGGCGGGCGCCTTGCTCGGGATGTTGTCGCAAGGGGATCGCAGCGACAACATGTTGATCGGCGCGGCGGCGGGCTGTGCGGTCGGATTGGCGGCGAATGCCTATGTGCAATCCAAACGTCAGCAGTATCAGAATGATGAGCAGCGTATCGCTGCCATGACTGCGGATGTGCGCGCCGACAATACGCGTATCGCCGGTCTGATTGCGACCAGTGAAGAGGTCATCGCGGCCGATCGCAAACGCATCGCCGAGGTCAACACCGCTTATCGCAACAAATCCATCTCGAACGACCAGGCGCGGCGCGAGCTGGCCGGCGTCAAGGCGAACCGCGACCAGATGCAGAAGACAGTCAATTCGCTCAAGAGCAAGCAGAGCGATTGGGTGGATATCGCCAATCTGGAGCGCCAATCGGGCACCAATACCAAGCAGTTGGATCAGGAGATCGGGGCACTGAAAAAGCAGATCTCGGGGTTGGAGCAGGAGGTCGCGCTCATGGATAAACAGATCAATGCCTCGCCGGCGGCGGGTTGATGATGACCTTGGAGAGCATTTGCATGATCAGGACCACCCCGGCACAGGCGGCACTCGGGACCGCCGCGATCGCTCTGGCGACGCTGCTTGCAGGCTGTGCGACCACCGCAGGTCAGTGCGACCCAAGCTCGCCGGATTTTTTTAAGAACACCGGTTGTCTGGTCTCGGGCGCTTACGGTGAACGCCAGCGCGCGATGCAGTCGACACTGGATCAGGAGCAGAGTCGCAACGCCGCCTTCCGTGCGGTGCTCGCCGAGCTGCAGGCCGAGCAGGCGGCGGTGAAGGGGCAATTGAGCGCGCGTCAGGGCGAGTACGCACGGCTGGATGCCGCGTGGCGGAACCTCAAGCAGAGCCTCGCCGCGGAGAGCAAGACCAATCGTGATCTGGCGGCGCGGGTCGATGCGATCGACGGCAGTGTCGCGTCCCGGAAAGACACGGATTCAAGTGCGGACGTCGCCGCGCGGCGCGCCGCCCGGGATGACCTCAAGCTGAAGGTGTCCATGCTGGAGCAGGAGCTATCGGCGGGGGTTTATGAGTAAGACCGGCCTTGACCGCGCCGCTTAGATCGGCATGTGCATGCCTTCTTACTCTTTGGTGGCTTCTTCGCGCATTTCCCGCATCAGAAAGTAGTTCAGGGCGGTGCGGATCACAACGATGGCGCCGAGCTTGCCGATCTGATCCCAGCTCGGCGCGACGGCGGTCGAGAGGATGTCGGCGCCAACCTGGAACTCGAGCGCCAGCGCGAGATAGCGGGCCAGGGTCAGCCGGATGGGGTTGTAGTCTCCGGGTCCGGATGAGGCGAAGGTCCGGATGAACTGGTAGCTCGCGACGACCACGCCGATACCGATGATCAGCGCGCCCATCGCTTCCACGCCGAGCTTCAGCCATAAGACCGCGTTGAGAATCCAGTCCTCCACGCCGAGCTCGGCGGGGTTCGGGAGCCAGACCCCGGGGTTTAGTCCACTGATGCCGCTGGCGTTCTCATTCCTGGCGTTCTCAATCATGGGTGGCTTGGTTCCGGGATTCCGGCTGGAGCGTCGTGAAGGCTCCGGATGGCGCTTCGGCGCTGATAACGCAGTGAGACGTTTCTAAACCGTCTCTGCGTCTTGGGTCTGCGGCTCGACCGGAAAGCCATACGGCGGAGCCATGATGTGCAGCCGGGGACCGGTTTCGCTGAGTCTGACCTCGCCGGATTCGGCGGCCTTGATCTCGACCACGATCAGGAGTTCATGGCGTCCCTCGCCGCTCGGGCTGGCCATGACCACGGTGCCGCTGCCCTGTTGTGAGCTGCTGTCCGGGGAAAAAAGGGCATCACCCGGCAGCGGCGCTGTGTCGCTGTCGACCTCGGCGCGGTACATGCGGCGCTTGAGCTTGCCGAGATATTGCATCCGGGCGACGACTTCCTGTCCGGTATAGCACCCCTTGTGAAAACTGACGCCGTCGATGAGTTGCATGTTCGCCATCTGGGGTACGAAGGCGTCCGCCGTTTGGTTGTAGATGCTCGGAATGCCGGCGCGGATGTCGAGCAGCCTCCAGGCTTCGCTGTTGGCGGGAGTCGCCTGGGCATGCAGGGCGTTCCATAAGTCGCCCATCGGCTCGGGCGGGCCGATGATCTCGATCCGCGGTACAGGGCCGGGGAGGCGAATCAAGACCACATCCTCGGTGAGTGCCAATGCATTCTGCCGCTCCGGTACGGGCATACCCAGCGCGTTCAGCCCCTGCTCGGCGCAGTCCCCGGCGATCGCCATACGCACCAGCTCATCGCTGGCGTCCTCAAGCGTCACACGACTGCGCAGCACGAACATACGCAGGCGTTTCAACAGGTCCGGGATGCGCTCTGCCGGAAGCTGGAGATAAATGGTCTCGCCGATCCGCAGCACCAGGAAGTTGGCCAGCATGCGTCCCTTCTGGCTGCAGTGACTGCTCCACTGCACGTGCGTCTGCGACAGCTCACGGATGTCGTTGCTGAGCTGACCCTGCAGAAAGCCGAGGGCGTCCTCGCCGTGCACGGCGATCAGTCCGAGGTGGGAGAGGTCGAACAGACGACAGGCACCGTCCTGTGCCGGATCCTGCGACGTCTCATGTTCGGGGAACCGCGGAACCCCGTCCTCGTCAATGTGCGCGGAGCTTGCGGTGAGAACGTCTCGCCACTGTGGATGCATGTCGGTTTCCTCGAGCTGAAATCCCAAAGCTACGGCGAGTTGCCGCAGGAAGCTGCGTTGATGAGCAGCTGGTTCCGGTATCATAACCAATCGAGTCGAGAAAACGGCGGTCGAACGGGATCGACCGGTCTCGGCCCGCTCAGATTGTTCCACCGGAGATCAGAACAGCTTGTCGACATATCAATCGAGTCCGCCGGTCAACAGCCTGGTGCTTTACAAGGTTCGCCCCGCGCGCGTGGTCAGCGTGGGCGAGAAGATCGAGATCGAGCTCGACGGTGGACACAGCAAGCGCGTTCGTCCAAAAGACGTCGAGTTGCTGCACCCCGGCCCCCTGCGCACTCTCTCTGAGCTGGTTCCCCCGGCAGGCGAGCCGCAGGCCGCATGGGAGCTGCTGGAAGGCTCCGAAACCACGCTCGCCGAGCTCGCCGAGCTCGCCTTCGATGCCTTCACGCCGGCCACCGCCTGGGCGGCCTGGCAGTTGGTGGCGGAGGGTCTGAACTTCAGAGGAACGCCGACGCGGGTTCAGGCGCGCACGCGCCAGGACGTCGA
>JBGSKP010000229.1:0-6110 GCA_041741175.1 Thiocapsa sp.
GCGTTCAGCCGTCGGATCGCGGCGATGAGACTCAGCGCGAGGGACCGGCGGTCCTCGCCGTCCCGCCCGAGCCCGCAGGCGCACGCGAACTCCGCCATCCGCGAAGTGGCGCCATCCACGTAGAAGTCGAGCACGTACGGGAGCAGGATCGCGTTCAGGTACCCGTGCGGGAGGTGGTAGAGCGGGCCGAGTTGGTGGGCGATCGCGTGGACATAACCGATGCTCGCCCTGGTGATGGCGAGGCCAGCAAGGCAGGACGCGACAGCAAGGCTCTGCCGGGCGGCAATGTCGCGACCATCCTCGCAGGCCTGGCGCAGATCGCGAAAGATCGCGCGCGCCGCGGCCACGGACAGGGCACGCGTCGCCGGAGTGGCGAGTGTCGAGAGGTTAGACTCGATCGCATGCGTGAGCGCGTCCATGCCAGTGGCGGCAGTCACGTGCGGCGGCAGGCCGACCATGAGGTTCGGATCGAGCGCGATCGCCGCTGGAACGAGCTTGTTGTCGACGATGGTGAATTTCCGCCCGGCCCCCGGATCGGAGACGACCGCACCGACGGTCACCTCCGAGCCGCTGCCCGCCGTGGTCGGCACCGCGAAGAACGGCACGACGGGGGCGCGGACCTTGAAGTAGCCATCGAGATCCTGCGGACGACGGCCGCTTGCGTGGCATGCGATCATGGCCTTCGCGGCGTCGATCGGCGAGCCGCCGCCGACCGCAAGCACCGCTGTCGCCCCCGACGCCCGGAGCTGCTCGATCCCCGCCATGACGATGGCGATGGTGGGATCGGGCTCGACCTCCGAGAACACCGTCACCGCGAGGCCAGCCGCCTTCAACGCGTTTAACACCGGGGCGACGACCCCAAGCTCGACCAGCACCTTGTCGGTCACGACGAGGACGGACCGAGCGCCGTGGTCCGCGATCAAGCGGGCGAGCTCGAGCGACGCGCCCGGCCCTGTCAGCATGAACGGCGTCGGCGCAGGCGCGAGGCGAACCGCGACGCCGAGGGCTCGAATGCGCAGACGGGTAATTAGATGCATCATAGGCGTAGGGAAAGGGCAGGGAAATCCAACTGCACGGGAACGGCCGCTGGAGGCCGGGAACTTAGCATCGAAGGAACGTGCTCGGCAAGGGCAGTGCGAGCCGGGCCGGGCGAAACTGACTTAACCGAGGTCTTAGGCGATTTCTGTCAAATCATGTGTTCACCCGCAGTTGTCATCAATTTTGGACAACGGCAGGTCAGGAGGGCAAAGGACGTGCAATCCCGTCTATCCCAACTGATGAATAACAAAGCAACCCGAAGTCAAACGACAATGAGTCATGCACGTTGTAAAAGGCTGCTGTCGCTCCTCAGCGTCGGCGTTTTGGTCGCCGCACCCCTGAATGCCGGGGCGGACGATTCCGGCATCAGTGATCGCTGGCAATACGCGGCCTCGATCTACCTGTGGGGAGCGGGGATCGACGCAACCACCGCCCGCGGCGCGGACGTCGACGTCAGCTTCGAGACCCTGATCAACAACCTCAACATGGCCTTCATGGGCAACTTCGAGGCCCGCCGGGGCAGGTGGTCGATGCTGGCGGACATCATCTATCTCGATGTCGGGGCGAACAACAGCGGCAAGATCCCGGTGGCCGTCGCACCGGGCGCCAACGTCAAGGTCGACGCCAGCGTCGAGACCAAGGGTTGGGTGCTGAACTTCATCGGCGGATACACCCTGTGGCAAACCCCCGAGGCCAGCCTCGACCTGCTCGCCGGCGCCCGCTATCTGGACCTCCAGCTCGATTTCGGGCTGGGCGCCGCTGTCGAGCCCAATGTCCGCGCCAGGACCTTCTCCGCTTCGGACGGCCTGTGGGACGGGGTCATCGGCGTCAAAGGTCACGTTGATCTCAACGGCAAGTGGACCATGCCCTATCACCTGGACGTCGGCACCGGGCAATCGGACCTTACCTGGCAGGCGTCCGCCGGGCTTGCCTACCGGTTCAACTGGGGCGATGTCTCGCTCCTCTACCGGCATATCGAGTGGGATATCGACTCGGGCAGCCCGCTGGACAACATCCGCTTCAGCGGACCCCTGCTGGCGGCCAGGTTCGTGTTTTGATACCGGCGGTTCTCCCGGCGGCTCCCGACGCGATACCGGTTGACGAGAAACCTGGGGAGGGGACCGTTCATGATGGGGTGTCGGCCGCAATGGAGAGGCGTCCATCCGCGAGGTAGCGGCCAAGTCCCCTGCCGGGCAGATCGGCGATGCCAAGGCGTTGCTCGATGCCGGCACCATCAGCCAGGGGAGTTCGACCGGCAGAAGCAGAAGGCGCTCGCCTGACCGCCGAGCCGCAGAGGCGTCCCCGAGGCCTCGAGCACGATTGCGGGCAAAGCCGGGGGGCGGGCGGGACGCCCGCCTGCCGATTGACCGCGCTGGCCGGATTATAGTGACGAGCAGATTTATCGATAGGCGATCCTCAAAGAAAGCCGCAAAGGAACGCAAATGAGAGCAAATTGCCGCAAAGGTGCCGGGGCAGGCCACGGCCATAGTCCCGTGCCCAGATCCAGGACCATGCACCCGCGGTTATGCCCTTTGCGTTCCTTTGCTTGTTTTTTGCGCTCATTTGCGGCCTTCTTCAACAATTCGTTTGGCTACAGATATTTTCGCCGCTAACTATAATGAGCCAGGCCGCGTCCCTGTGCCGACCTCAGCCGAAATCACTCAAGCCCGGTATAAGAGCCATCGCCGCCATGAATGTCCTCTCCACCTTCTCTGCGCCCGCCCGCGGTCTGATCATCGCCGGTGCCGTCGCGCTGGTCGTGACCTTGTTGAAGACCGCCGCGCCGCTGCTCTCGCCGATCCTGCTCGCCATCTTTATCGCGATCGTCGCCACCCCGGCGCTGGCCTGGATGCGTCGCAAAGGGATGCCGAAATGGGGCGCGCTGTTCATAATCGCCTTTGTGCTGCTCGATGTCGGCAGCCTGCTCGCGCTGATTACGACCGGGGCGCTCGAGGGCTTTCAGGATAGCCTGCCGACCTATCAGGAACGTTTCGCGGCGCTGGCCCAGCAATTCGGCGGTCTGATGGGGGGCACCGGCGTCGACAACCCGGCCGAGGCAGCGACGGACCTGTTGGCCCCGTCCAGGCTCACGGCCCTGGTGCCGGGATTGTTGTCCAGCGCCAGCGGCGTCTTTGCGACCGGTCTGTTGGTGCTGCTCACGGTGATCTTCATCCTACTCGAGGTGCCGGCGATACCGGGCAAGCTGAAGGCGGCTTTCAATCCGACCGAGACGGGCGAAGCGCGACTGAAGCGGCTGCTCGACAACATCAACCGCTATATGTTGATCAAGACGATGACCAGCTTCGCCACCGCGGTCTGTGTCTGGCTCTTGCTCAAATTCTTCGGTATCGATTTCGCCATCCTCTGGGCAGTGATCGCCTTTTTTCTGAATTTCGTGCCGGTCGTCGGCAACATCGTCATGATGATCCCAGCCGTCCTGCTGGCACTGGTGCAGGTCGACTTGGTCACGGCACTGATGGTTGCGGCCGGTTACCTGGTGATTAATGCCGCGATCGGCAACGTCATCGAGCCGCGGATCATGGGTAAGGGGCTTGGCATCTCGACCCTGGCAGTCTTCATCGCACTGTTGTTCTGGGGCTGGCTATTCGGCACCGTCGGCATGTTCCTGGCCGTACCGCTGACCACGGCGTTGATCATCGCGCTGGATTCGAGCCCTCATACCCGCCCGCTCGCGATCTTGATGGGGCCAGCGATTACGGAGGAGCCCGCGGGGGCCCTGTCAGCGGAGCCGAACTCGACCGGAACGGATGGCTGAGGGGCCCAGTCCGTCCGGTCTAGGTCATAAGTCCGTTGCGCTACCCCCTCTCTGCGGGGGCGTCGGCCCGGCGTCTCGGACGGTGCGCTCGATCTCAAGAACGCAGTGACATTGCCCTCGTCCGATGTTTCGCGCAACGTCCGCACCTGCGGTCGACTTTTCCCGATTGCCCATGCAAGCTGTCGACACGTCGATGCGGATTGCGTGTCCGTGCCGATCAACACTCTGTGATGACGAAGTCAATGTATCTAAACTTTGTTGGTCTCCTCGTCGGGACCGTTTTCTTTGCCTTTTCTCTGGCGCCCTCGCTGCTGCCAAGACCGTTTTTCATTCAAGGCATTCTTTCCGGCCTGTCATTTTCGGCCGGCTATGGTCTTGGCGTTGCGACGGTCGCTCTTTGGAACTCTCTGCAATTGCCGGTGTGGCGCATGCGGGCCGCGATCGTCATCAAGACCATCGCAGCGCTGCTCTGCCTGTTTGTTGCGGTGAGTTTTCTGTGGCGGGCGACCACCTGGCAGAATTCGCTGCGCGAGATGATGGGCATGGAGGAGTCAGCCGGCCTGCAACCATTGCTGCTCGGCCCGATCGCTGTGGTGTTGTTCCTGGTCCTGCTGGCGCTCGCGCGCGCGTTCCGCTGGGTGTTTCGGGTTCTTTCGGTCAAACTTCGGCGTTTCGTGCCGCCGAGAGTTTCACATCTCCTGGGTCTTGTTGCAGCCTTGGCGCTGTTCTGGTCTGTGATCGACGGCGTCTTGCTGAGCGGCCTGCTGCGCGTGGCCGATCGTTCGTTTCAGCAACTCGATGCGCTGATTCAGGACGATTTGCCGCGTCCGACCCATCCCGATCAGACCGGCAGTCTGGCTTCCCTGATCAGTTGGGAAGACCTCGGCCGCCAGGGCCGCAGTTTCGTTGCCGGCGGGCCGGACGCCGAAGACCTGAGCCGTTTTTTTTCGGCGACGATGCCGGCGCCGATTCGAGTCTATGTCGGCTTGAACTCAGCCGACAGTCCCGAGCAGAGAGCACGTTTGGCTCTGGAAGAGTTGAAGCGCGTGGGCGGCTTCGAACGCGCAATACTGCTGCTGGTGACGCCGACCGGCACAGGCTGGATCGATGCATCGTCGCAGGATCCAGTCGAGTATCTGCATCGTGGCGACATCGCCACGGTGGCGGCCCAGTATTCCTATCTGAACAGCCCACTCGCACTGCTGACCGAGGGCGCCTATGGCGCCGAGATGGCCCGCGCCCTGTTCACGGAGGTTTATGGCTACTGGCGTAGCCTGCCCCGCGACGCGAGGCCGAGGCTATACCTCAACGGACTGAGCTTGGGTTCATTGAACTCGGATCTTTCGTTCGACCTTTACGACATCATCGATGACCCCTTCAACGGTGCACTCTGGAGCGGCCCACCCTTCCGCAACGACGCCTGGCGGCGTATGACCGATCAGCGCGATCCCGGATCGCCCGCGTGGCTGCCCCGCTTTCGTGGCGGGTCGGTGGTTCGGTTCATGAACCAGGACGGCGGATTGGACCGGGGCGACCAACCCTGGGGGACCTTTCGGATCGCCTTCCTCCAGTACGCGAGCGATCCGATCACCTTCTTCAGTCCGCAGTCGGCGTGGCGTGAGCCGGATTGGCTGCAGGCACCCCGCGGCCCCGACGTGTCGCCTGACCTGCGCTGGTTCCCGCTCGTGACGATGCTGCAACTGGTTGCCGACATGGTGGCGGGCGTCACCCCGAAAGGCTTCGGTCACGAATTCGCGCCGGCACACTACATCGACGCATGGCTGGCGCTGACCGAACCACAAGGCTGGAGCGACGCCGAAGTGGCCCGGCTAAAGACGAACTTCGAATGAACGGCGAATCACGATCGCCTGCGCGCCGGGCAAAGGGGCATGATTAGCAAGGAACGTCAGCCACCCGCCGAATCCACGATTCGGGGCGGGGACCGCAAGCTGTTGCGGCCACCAGCAGGCGGGTCGGCAGGGTGCGCAGATCGAAGCGGCGATTAAACCGATAGGCGATCGCGCCGAGGTCGCGAGCGGCAGACGTGCTGAAATCGAAGCTGTGGTAAGCCCCGCTGAAGCCAGTCTTGAGATTGCCCAGGACAGTGTTGACCCAGCGGAACATCGGCAAATCCTCGGGTTTGCGTGTCCCGACGACGGTCGGCTGGTGGGTGCAGCCGATGTCGGTGACGCCGGCGAAGCAGGCCAGGCCATCGGAGACGACGGTGGTGGTGGGGGCGAGGTTAGAGCATCAACAGGGCGACCAGGCGCGCCGGCTGCTTGCCCCCGCGGGTGAC
>JBGSKP010000230.1:0-1648 GCA_041741175.1 Thiocapsa sp.
CCTGGCGAGCGGGGACGCATCCGCGCGTTCATCGATACCGCAACGGATGCAGACCTGCCCGCCGAGGTCCGCCAACTGCTCGACAGCGTCGAGGAGCGCGCCACGGCGCTGACCGATGCCGGTCCAGCGCGTCTTATCAACTGTCGAGATCCGGCCATCGCCGTCATGCTGACCACCGACCCCGTGACCGCCCCGCATTGCACACGCGCCGGCGAGCGGCTGGTGTGTGTCCCCGAGTCCAAGCTGACCGCTTTCCGCAAAGGGCTTGTCAAGCTGGGTTTTGTACTCCCGCAGGCGGGTCATGTCTGACCTTCGCGCCGCCTTCGATGCGCTGGATGTCGATGATCAGCGGATCCTGCGCGTTCTTTCGGTGATCTGCGAGCCGATCGCTCGAGACCGGCTTCGCCAGATTTTGGACGTCCTGAAGTGGCGCGATCAGGCGGGGGCGCCCTTGAGTCAGCGTGTCGATGAGGGGCTTTACCAGCGCCTGGTTGGGGCCGGCCAAATCGAGGCGGAGCGCCAGACACTCGCCTGTTACCGTGATTTGCGCGAGCCCCTGACGCGCGCGACGGTGGCTGATGGCACCTTCGAGTCGATCGTCGCGGCCGCCGAGCGGGTGATTCCGGTCTTCCCTGCGCCTCGCGCCACCTGGGTCGTGCCGAGTCCCGAGCGGCGCTTGCGGCTGGTCCGCATCGCCCTGCACGCAGGGCGAGAGGCTGAGGTGCTGCGGATGTTCATCTTGAGCGATCAGGTTTCGCCGAGCGGACTGTCCGCAGGCCATGTGATGCCGCTGACACAGATCCTGACGGGGTCCACGGATCTGGCCTGGCTGGATGGGCTCGACCCACGATTGAAGATCGCCGGCCTCGTTCCGCCTCTACGCGTGGCGGCGCAGGATCTGGACGACCGCACCGACGCCTATCGCCTGATGGAGCGCCTGTTGTCCCCGTTGGCTGCAAGCCATCCGGAGGCGGCCGACGCCCTAGCCGAGCAGCGACTGCATCGGGGACAGCTCGACGACGTGTGGCCTTTACTGGAAGGGCGCCGTGATCCAGCGGCCTTGATCCGGCTCGGTTGGCTGCAGTTCCTTCTTGGCAACTACCAACAGTCACTCGACAGCTTCGATGCGGCGCAGCAGACCATCCGCAAGGCTACCCGCAAACGCAAGGTCTATCTGCCCGGCATCCCCGGCGCTTTGTTTTTGCTCACGCGTTTGCGGCGCGGCGAGCGGGATGACTTCGAGTTTGTGCAACAGCAGGTGGCGTTCTGTCTGCGCGCCGATATCACCGACCCCATCGAGCCGGTCTATCGGCTGCTCGGTGAACTGGCGGCCATTCTGGCCGGACAGCGTCGGGTTGACGAGTGCGCCTGGCTCCAACAACGCCTCGGGTTGCGCGGCGCCTTCGTCCTGCTGTTCCAGTCCCTGGTGCTGCACTGGCTCGGCGAGCGGCCGGCGCCGGAGGGGATCGAGGCGCTCGCCGGTTGGGCCGCGAAGGCACATCAGGCCGGATTCCTCTGGTACGCCCACGAGGCCACGGCGCTGCTGAATGTCTTCGGGTTCGAGGGCGAGCGTCCGCCGCTCGGTGAGCCGCCCGGCGGCCTGGTCCTGATGACCGATCTGCTGGCTCGCAAGGCGACCTGGGAGATC
>JBGSKP010000231.1:0-2315 GCA_041741175.1 Thiocapsa sp.
GGCACTTCTGGAGGCGGCCGGAGCCGCGTCCGACAGGGGGCAGGCTGCGATCTATCTCGTTCGCGAAGGCAAGGCCCTGGCCGTGTTCGCCGTGGCGGACGCGATCCGCGAAGAGAGCCGCGAAGCCATCGCGGCGCTGCATGAACGAGGGATCGAGGTCGCCATGCTGACTGGCGACGCGCAGGCCGTGGCCGATGCCGTCGCCAAGGAACTCGGCATCGACACCGTGTTCGCGGAAGTGCTGCCCGAGGACAAGGCGTCCAAGGTTCGCGAGATGCAGGCGCAGGGCAAGAAGGTGGCAATGATCGGAGACGGCGTTAATGACGCACCGGCCCTTGCGACGGCCGATATCGGGATCGCGATCGGCGCCGGAGCCGACGTGGCCGTCGAGGCCGGGCATATCGTGCTGGTGCGATCCGATCCTCGCGACATCCCCCGGATCATTACGCTGAGCCGAGCGACCTACCGCAAGATGGCTCAGAATCTCTGGCTGGCTGCAGGCTACAACATCTTTGCCATTCCGCTCGCCGCCGGTGTGCTTGCGCCTTGGGGCATCCTGCTCACACCTGCCGTGGGCGCGGTGCTCATGTCGGCGAGTACGGTCGTGGTGGCGATCAACGCGCAACTATTAAAGCGGGTCAAATTATGAACCCTGCGTCGCATCAGTCCGACGTGAAAGCGGACTACAAAGCAAACAGTATCACCCTGGGCGGCGCTGTCGCCATGGGCACAGGCGTGATGATCGGGGCGGGCATCTTCGCTCTCACGGGACAGATCGCCGAATTGGCAGGACCGCTCTTTCCGCTCGCCTTCATCGCCGGGGCCATCGTCTCCGGCTTCAGCGCCTATGGCTACATTTGCATGTCGAACGCGTGGCCCGCCCGTAATACTTCTGTGGGATCATGGCGATCCCACCCGAGGACGGTCGACATGCACGCCGAATCCTCGGGCGAACTTGCTTATGCTTTGGAATACACGCGAAGAAGTTCGGACATGATCGAAGTCGATTTTTCGTCGTGATGGTCGTGGCCGCGTTATTCCTGTTGGGAAATAGCCGGTGGCCGCATGTGGCCTGCCGTTGTGTAGGGTTCGCTACTATTCTGATCGGCATCGGCTAGCTTCAGCGAGTTGCTCAACATCGAGGTTCGGGAAGCCTGGGCCTAATTGACCTGATGCCAATAATTCATGTGATCGACGCCGCTCTCTCACCCATCGCCCAATAGATCGTCCCTGGGCGGCACATCGGAAAGAAGCACCATGTTTTTTCAGCATTTGAAATACGCTCCTGCCATTATGATATTGGCGGCAATCCTGTTGCTCACTTCGCCCGCTGCGTATGCGCAATCGGGCGCTCCATTGGTTGAGCTCTTGCGATCGACCCACATCCACGGGCTCGCGGTCGATCGCAACAATAGCGGGCGCCTTCTTATCGCCACTCATCATGGCTTGCACGCGCTGCGCCTTGATACCGCAACGGTTGAACCTGTCTCCGAGCGTCGGGACGACTTCATGGGCTTTACCCCTCACCCGACCGAACCGACGAAGCTCTATGGGAGTGGACATCTGGCACGCGGCGGAAACCTCGGCTTCGTCGCCTCGATGGATGGCGGCAAAACCTGGACGATGCTGTCACCAGGCATCGGCGGTCCGGTCGACTTCCATCAAATGGACGTGAGCAAGGCGGATCCGAACGTAATCTACGGAGTGCATGGTGGATTCCAAGTCAGTCACGACGGTGGAAGGACTTGGAGCCTCGTCGGGCCGGCGCCGCAAACCCTGATCGATATCACCGCGTCTCCCACTGATTCAGCGCGAATCTACGCCGCGACACAACACGGGCTCCTGGTCAGCGAAGACAGCGGCCGCAACTGGCAGCCGGTCCACCTCCTGCGTCGCCCGGTCAGTATGATCGAAGTGGCATCGGACGGATGGATCTACGCGTTCATGCTCGGCAGCGGCCTGCTGCGCGCTGAGGAGCCATCCCTCGCTTGGCAAGCCCTGAGCAACAACTTCGGTGACAGTTATCTGCTACACTTCGCGGTCGATCCCTTGAATGCGTCGCGCCGGTCATGTCCCGCGGCATGGTGTATGAGCGCCGACCTTCGGAGAGGTCCGAGGTTGATCAGGTGGCCACCGCGGGCAGCCTGATGGTTGGATTGTCGGTGATGCGGGCGAGTGAGAACGGCGGTGCAAAAGTCGGCCACGGTAGCGGCGGGATGATCTCGCTGCGGGCGGCGTAAAAGTCGGCCACTTTGCTCTCCTTGCGTTTGCGGGAGGGCTCGGGGATTTACACCGTGGAACTTTACCGGAAGGTC
>JBGSKP010000232.1:0-3171 GCA_041741175.1 Thiocapsa sp.
GGCGACGGTGGACTGCGCCCGCGTACTCGAGGAGGTGTGCCATGGGTGAGTTCAGCGCCGACTGGCTTCGCCTGCGCGCCTCAGCGGATATTCGGGCCCGCGCGGGGGATCTGCCGCTGCTGCTGCGTCCGCGCCTGGCTCAATTCAGTCCGCTGCGTGTGCTTGACCTGGGTTGCGGGACGGGATCGAATCTGCGCGCCCTGGCACCGAATCTCGGCGACGCGCAGGAATGGCTGTGCCTGGACGCGGACCAGAGCCTGCTTGATCGGATCGCGCCCGAAATTGGCGCCTGGACCGGCGAGACGGGTTATGCATGGGATGCCGGGGATCGCTCGCTCACCGGATCCGACCCGGATTTCAGATGCGTCGTGCAGACCTGTCGGTTCGATCTGGCGCCCTCGCTCGCCGATCTGCCGCTGGAGGGGGTTGGTCTGCTGACAGCGTCGGCGTTGCTTGATCTGGTGTCGGATGACTGGCTGCGCGATCTGGTCGTGCGCTGCGCAGGGTCAGGCGTGCCGATGCTCTTTGCCTTGACCTACGACGGGCGCATCGACTTCGAGCCGGAGTTGAGCGTCGATCGCAACGTCATGGTCGCCGTGAACGCACATCAGCGTCGCGACAAGGGCTTTGGCCCCGCCCTGGGGCCGGCGGCGAATCGTCGGCTCGCGACGCTCGCCGCCGCGCACGGCTATTGGGTCGAGATCCGACTAAGCGATTGGCGCATCGGCCGATCGGAGCGCGCGCTGCAAGCCGCGCTGATCCAAGGCTGGTGCGAGGCGGCCTGCGAGCAGGTACCGGAGTGGACCGACGCGTTCCAACACTGGCAGAAGGTGCGCCTGGCCGTCGTCGACAGGGGCTTTTCCAGGATCCAGGTCGGACATCGCGACCTGCTCGCCATCCCGCGGGGTCTTGGGCGAGACTGATCTCCGGCTGGCGTCGCTTGTCTTGAGAAACGGTCGTCCCGGCAAGGGCCGTTTGACCGCGGCTGAAAAACCAACCGTAATCCGGGTGCCGGGTGCCGGGTGCCGGGTGCCTGATGTCGGATGTTCGGATGTCGGATGCGGGTCGCAGGCTGGCTGGACCCGATCGCCAATCAACCGATTCGGCTCAGTTCCGCACCGCCTTCTTGTGTTTCATGTGCTTTCAACAGGGGTACGCTCAAGTCGAAGTCATAGAGCACATCCTCGCCCATTTTGAAGATGCGCGTCCTTGGCCGTATGGCGTCGGCCATCTGCGCGGATGCCGGTAGGCGCACACCTGGTCGACCGCTGCCGATGAGGATGGGCGCCACGGCAATCTGCAGACGCGTCAGACGTCCGGCCTGCAAAAAGCGGGAGACCGTCGCTCCGCCCCCTTCGATGAAGATCCTTCGGATGCCCTGCTCGGCGAGGACGCGCAACAGCACGTCCAGATCGAGACCGTCCGCTCCGGACGGGATCCCGATCAACCTGGCCTGCCCGATGAGCGTCTCGCCAGGCCGCAGGTGGGCCAGATCGCAGCACACCAGCGTGTTGGCCTCGCCGTCCTGGAACACCCGAAGATGAGAAGGCAACCGCCGTCGCGGGTCCAGAAGGACGCGCACCGCATTGGCCCCGGCCACCAGACGTGTCGTCAGACGTGGATTATCCGCTGCAACGGTCTCGGCACCGACGAGGACGGCATCGCTGAGCGCCCGCATGCGGTGCAGATGCCGGATATTCGCCTCGCCGGTGACGCAGCGGGCGTCGCCATCTGCGGTCGCGATGAAACCATCGATACTCTGACCGAGATGAGCCACAACCGCCGCAGGCGCGGTGTCATGCCCACGGAAGGGCCCACAGAAGGGCAGATACAGATCCAGGAGTGCGCGCGCCGGTGCAGCGCAGATCAGCTCCCCGAGCCGCCAGCCGGAGCAGGGATCCCAAACCAGGCCGTCTCGCCCATCATGCCCCGCATCGAACAGCCGGCAGACTCCGTTCGGCTCTGTGCGCAGCACGACCCCCGCATCCAGGCAGGCCGACGCGTTGCGCGCAAGTCGTGCGGCAGTCAGAATCAGCGCCCAAGCACACGCCTCGTCGATATCAGGCGCCGTCACCGCACGCGCGGGCGGCTCGCACTGCGCAGTCGTGGGTCGGATAATGGGAAACCTCCGTTGGATCGAGTCCTTTTCAATTCTGAACCGCGTCAGCTCCGACGCCCGAGGCAAGATGTGAGGTTACCGCACGACAAAAACAGCACCGGGGCCGCCGGAGGCAGTTCAGCCGGGCGCGATCTAAGGGGGCGGCCGTGAGATTCCTGCATGCCGCCGATGTCCATCTGGACAGCCCGCTGCGGGGGCTCGAACGCTACGAGGGCGCGCCGGTCGAGGAGATCCGCGGCGCCACGCGCCGGGCCTTCGAGAATCTGGTCGCGCTCGCAATCGATGAAGCCGTCGACTTTGTCCTGCTGGCCGGCGATCTCTACGACGGCGATTGGAAAGACTACAACACCGGGCTCTTCTTCACCGGCCAGATCGGTCGATTGCACGAGGCCGGGATCCCGGTCTATCTGATCGCCGGAAACCACGACGCCGCCAGCCAGATCACCAAGGCGCTGCGTCTACCGCCGAACCTGCATGTGTTTTCGACCCGCGCCCCTGAAACCCGGTTCATCGAGCACCTGGGCGTCGCGATTCACGGCCAGGGTTTCCCGACCCGCGCGGTCACCGAGGATCTCACCCGCGCCTATCCGCAGGGCGATCCGGCGCTCTTCAATATCGGACTGCTGCATACCTCGCTTGACGGTCGCCCCGGCCATGAGCCCTATGCGCCATGCAGTCTGGATGCACTGCGTTCCAAGGGCTACCAGTACTGGGCGCTCGGCCATGTGCACCAACGCGAGCTGGTCGCGCAGGATCCCTACATTCTCTTCCCGGGCAACATCCAGGGGCGCCATATCCGCGAGACCGGCGCCAAGGGCTGCACGCTCGTGGAGGTTCAGGACGGACAGGTGGTCGAGTTAAAGCCACACACCTTGGATGTGGTGCGTTGGGTGAGCTGCTCGGTCGATGTGACCGAGGCGCGAACACTCGACCGGATCGACCCCTTGGTGGAGCAGGCGCTGGCCGAGGCCGGCGATGCCGCCGAGGGTCGTTTGCTTGCGGTGCGTCTGAATCTGGTCGGCGCGAGCCCGATCCATGCACGGCTGCACGCC
>JBGSKP010000233.1:0-1505 GCA_041741175.1 Thiocapsa sp.
GCGTCCGCAGCGCCGCCCATCCGGCGCCTCGCCATCGTCATCCGCGACGACGCCTTCGACCGGCTCCTGACCCCGCTGACCTTTGCCTGGGAGATGGGCCGCAAGGGCGTCGAGGTGGACATCCTCTTCGTCCTCTGGTCGGTGCGCCTGCTCACGCACGAGGGGGTGCGCGAGTGTCGGATCGATCCGCGTTACGCACATCGCGAGGATTGGCTGAAGCAACGGCTGCAGCGAGACGGGGATCCGCTCGAGATCCATGACTTTTTGAAGCTGCTCGCCTCGACAGATCACGTCCGGCTGCACGGTTGTCGCCTGGCCGCCATGACGTTCGACGTCGCCGAAGACGACCTCTTGCCCGAGGCTGCAGGGATCATGGATCCGGGCGTCTTTCTCCAGGAGATCGCCGCGCGGGCGGATCATTGTCAGTACTTTTGATCTAAACCGCGCCCAGCGCGGCATGTGGTGTTTTTGGATGGGATCGGCCCCGGCAGATTCGACGATTATTGGAGCTGGCGCAGTTTAAAGGTTTAAAAACTATAAAATTTTAAACCGCGTCTCCACCAAGGGCGGTGAAGTCCCCAAGGCCGAATACAACATGTAAATGACGCATGTCGCTCTGGACGCGGTTTAGGTTTAACCGGGCCAGGGTCCAATGGGAAAATCGCGCCAGAGATCATCCGGAATCACCAACCCGGCCCGTGCCAGCCCCTCGGTCCAGAAACGCGCGTCCTCGATCCGGCTGAAGGGATTCACATGCAACAGCCAGCGCATCGGCTCTTCCGCGGCCGGCTCGCTGCCCTGCATGATGTTGCGCCGGAACATCTCCCGAAAGGAGGCGAGATGGCGACGCGCCGCCTCCATTTGCCCGAGGTGGGCACTGGCCGCGGCCAGGTAGGCCGTGATATCGGTGGCCGCATGCGGCGCCTTCAGGCCGAATGCGACGGCCGTCTCCAGCCGGCCGGCGACGAAGTTGGGATAGACCGCGTAGGCGAAGTACCAGTCGTCGTGGTAGGGGTTGAGGCGCATCGCCAGCTCGATGCGCTCGGCGCCACGCTCGGGACGCCCGAGGTAGGCATCGGCGATGGCCAGTTGCGCGAGCATGTCGGCATCGTTGGGGTTGAGCGCCTCGGCGCGATCCAGGTGCTGCTCGGCACGCGCAAACTCGCGTCGATACAGCAGAACCCGACCCAGCACGAAGTGGGTGACATGGTCGGTCTCGTCCAGGGCGGCGCCGTCTCGCGCATGCTCGAAGGCCATGCGCTCGTCCTCGTGCCAGCGTTGCCAGGCGAGACAGCTCCAATCGTTGAAATAGGTCAGCGACAGGCCCGAGTGGGCACGTGCAAATCCCGGGTCCAGCTCGAGCGCCCTGCGAAACAGCGGCCGGCCCTCGGCCAGACTCTCGGGCGTGCCCTGACGCAGTCGGGCCATGCCGCGCAGCCAGCAGTCGTAGACCTCCAGGCTGTCGAGCGGCTTGCGCATGGCTTGGCGCAGCAGATCGCCGTCGA
>JBGSKP010000234.1:0-3869 GCA_041741175.1 Thiocapsa sp.
CTGCGAACGGGTCGGTGATGGCCTGGTGGCGGCGCACATCATTGCCCGCCCGCACCGCGAAGTCGAGCCGATCCTGAACCGGACGCTGCCGGCAGCAGCCGACTGATCGAGCGTCATCCACGCCTTGAGCCGCCGCACCGAGGCGGCAAGGGTCATGCCGCATGAGACACGCACGCATTCATCCTCGTACCCTGGGCTATCTCGGTCGGGCCTTGAGCCTGGAGCTGTCCGCGGTTCAGCAGTACATGACCCAGGCATCGCTCGCCGAGGCGTGGGGTCTACCCGAGGCGGCCGTGCATCTGCGCCAGGAAACGGTCGAAGAGATGCAGCATGCCGAACGCATCATCCAGCGGATGCTCGCATTGGGCGTCGCACCGAACGCCTCGCAGCTTCGCCCCGCCGGCATCGCCCGCAGCTTAGTGGACCTGCTGCTGCAGGACTCACTCCTCGAGGCGGAGATCGTCTCGCTGTACCGGGAGGCAACCATCTTCTGCCGTCGCGTTGGCGACCAGGCCAACGGGGACTTCTTTGAGGATCTACTCAACGAAGAATCTGCGCATGCTGGAGAAATCGACGCGTGGCTGGCCTCGCTGGGCGTACCGCGCTATCGTGATCCCACTGAACGGGCTTACTTTTAAGGGATCGGTGCCATGAGTCAACACTGGACAATGCGTCCGCGTCCTCCACGTCTGGAGCGCCGCCTGGAATTTCCCGATTACGAGGTCACGCGCGCCTTTCTGGACCGGGCTGCGGACCTCTCCGAACGCGCCGGCATCTATCCGGACATGAGCTTTGGCCGCACCTACGTGAATATCACCTTACATGCCGAAGAGGGCGCCAGCGCAGTGGGAGAGCCGCTCCACCGGTTCGCTGCCGAACTCGATGCCCTGATTCAAAACGAGAAACCTGTAAATGAGTGAGCCAGACAAACAGGCTGCGACGTCGGATGATGTCGTTGCGACGACCTCAACAGCGGGTGCGTCACCTTCTTCGTCTCGTGCACCGGCAAAGTCAAGCGGGCGCGTAACCGCCGCCGGCACGGCTAAGGCGACAACCCGATCGGCGGGAGCAAAAGTCAAATCCGCGCTCCGCTCGACGATCGGATCCGCCACCGCTCCCCGATCGGAGCCCTCTCACGCCGAGCCATCGGAACCCGACAAGCCGCTGCCGCGTGTGCGAGTTTGGCCTGACTGAGTGGACAGTCAGTCGGGGCACGTCAACACCCACTGATTCCCGGCTTGCTCGGATCCCGATCCGCAATGTCGTCCTCAGGCAATCGATCACGAGTCAGACGACGCCATGAATTCCACAAGCCAGAGCGCGAATACCCAGCCCCATATCGAGGCGACCAATCGCTTCGTCCGCCACGCCACCCTGCGTCAGCTTCAGCTGCTCGAGGCTATCGTGCGCTTAGGGAGCTTCACACGGGCCGCCGAGGAGATGTTCCTCACGCAGCCGACCGTCTCCATGCAGATCAAAAAGCTCACCGATACGGTGGGAACGCCCCTGTTCATGCATGTCGGGCGCAATGTCGAGCCGACCGATGCCGGGCGCGAGGTCTATGCCGCCTGCCGCACCATCCTGCGCACCCTTACCGACCTGGAGATCAAGCTCGCGGATCTGAAAGGCTTGAAAAGCGGACGCTTTCGCCTCGGCGTGATCACGACTGCCAAATATTTTGCGCCGGAGATCCTAGGCGCCTTTTGCAATCGGTTCCCCGGTATCGATGTGTCCCTGAAGGTCACCAACCGCACACGCATCATCGAACGCATGGAAGACAACGACGACGATCTCTACATTATGGGCGAGCCGGGCAACGCGGGCCTTGATCTTGAGGCCACCTACCTGGCGCCCAACCCGCTGGTCGTCCTGGCACACACCGATCATCCATTGGTTGGACAATCCAATATCAGCATGGAGCGCCTGGCGGAAGAGCGATTCCTCCTGCGCGAGCCAGGCTCGGGCATCCGCGATTCAGTCGTCAAACAGTTCGCCGACCACGGCCTGCGCCCGAACGTACGCATGGAGCTTGGCAGCAACGAGGCCATCAAACACGCTATCATCGCCGGCCTGGGTGTTTCCGCGCTCTCGCTGCACACACTCACGCTCGACGGTGGAGCCGGACGCCTGGCTATGCTCGACGTCGAAGGCTTCCCGGTCGAGCGCAGCTGGTACTTAGTCCATCCCAAGGGACGCGACCTCACCACCATCGCCAAGGCATTCCTGGCTTTCGCCGTAGATCGCGAGCCGGAGATCCGCGCTTCGCTCGACCAGGCTTACTCGATCCTGAATCATCCGGCAGATTAGTGCCGCCGCGCGATGCACGCCGCAAAGTCGCTCAAGGAAACGCGCTTGATCCGTGCACATGACAAATGGACCAACCTCCTATCACCTCAGGACCTCGGCCACTACCACATGGCGTCTGTTGCCCCCGAGGGCGTGAACACCACGTCCTCATAGATGGCTTCGAGCGGACATTCGAAGTCGATGGACTGCAGCACCAGCCACCCGTTCTCCGGCGGAGCATCGAGCAGCCACCCCTCGGGACGGCGGCGAAACACCTCGCAGGCGCGACGGCGCGAATCGATCAGGACGTATTCTTCCAAGGTGTCGAGCCGCCGGTAGTCGGCGAACTTGGCGCCGCGGTCATACCCTTCGGTCGACCCGGACAGGACCTCGATGATCACGCGCGGAGAGCGCTTGGCCAAGGGCTCGGTCGCGTCCCGCGCGTCGCAGGTCACGAACACATCTGGGTAGAAGAAGGCGGACGCCGACTCGACGCGGAGCTTCATGTCGGCGATATAGACCCGGCAGGGGCTGCCGCGCACATGCGCGCGCAGCAATGCGGCAAGGTTGAGCGCGATGGTCGCGTGCTCCTCGGTCGCGCCGACCATCGCGAAGACCTCGCCGGCGATGTACTCATGGCGAACCGCCGCGCCAGCTTCGCCGGACAGATACTCCTCGACGCTAATGGATTGAGCTTCGGCAAGGTCAGGCATGGACGGGCTCCGCGTTTGGTCGGTGGTCCTAGAGTATAGACGCCGCGAATCAGGGTACCGCAAGTGCGGTGGAGTCCGTCCCTAACGGGCAATCCACGGATTGTTGGCCGTGCTGCCCGAGAGCCGGTTGCTTGGTGTCGTCGGCCTACTCGCACCGGACCGACATCGTCGCGTATTGGAGCGGCTGTCGCCATACCTGGCTCGGTAGCCGGGGCGAAACAGTTCTGGTTTGTCATGCGAAAACCCTGGCCTGTCCCTGAGCTATCCCGGATTCCGTGTTGGGCTTTGCGATCCGAGACGGCGACCGCAACTAGCGGATATCGAACAATCAACCGAGTGCCGACCATGCCGACGCGACTTTTCCTGGTTCGCCACGGTGCGACCGAACTGACTGCCGAGGATCGCTTCTCGGGCGCGACCGACGTGCCGCTCTCCGAGGAGGGACGCAAGCAGGTCGAGAATCTTGCCAGCCGCCTCGCCGGCGAGCCGCTTGATGCCATCTATGCGAGCCCGATGGGGCGCACGGTGGAGACCGCGCGGATCCTGGCCAAGCCTCATGGCGCCGAGGTTCGCGTCGAGACGGAGTCGGCGCTGCGCGAGATCGACTACGGACACTGGGAAGGAAAGACCCGGGCCGAGGTCGAGGCGCAGTACGGCGACGAGTACGACAATTGGCAGGAGGACCCGCTCACGATCGCGCCGCGAGATGGCGAATCCGGTGTGCAGGTTCTCGCGCGGGCGTTACCGGTTGTGCGCCGAATCGTGGAGCAGCACCACCAAGGCTCCGTACTGGTCGTCTGTCACAAAGGGACGAACCGGCTTCTGATCAGTAGCCTGCTGGGCTTCGACGCGCGCGGCTATCGCGATCGG
>JBGSKP010000235.1:0-3100 GCA_041741175.1 Thiocapsa sp.
TGACTCCTCGATCCTGTTATGTGAAGCTTCACATAACAGGATCGAGGAGTCACCGCCTTTCGGGCGCTGGGTGACCGGTCAGGGCCGGTTGCTGCCGTTAGGGTCGCCTGAAACGACCCTAGACCAGCTGGACCGCAGGCAGCCGCAAAAGCGGTGGACGAATCCGGTAGGGTCAGCGCGGACTATCCTGAGAAATTCTCGTGGAATAAAGTAAGCGACAATCGACGGTTGCGAGTGCCTCGTCTTCGCCATCACTCTCCCCGCGATCGGCCTTAGGGCCGTACTCGGATTGACGATGCATCCACTCCCGTACCGTCTCGGGTTCTCGGGGAACTGATTGGCGAGCGCGGTCGAGTCGCCGGGCCGTCCGATCTCAATGAGGTCCGCAGCTTTCGCCGACCGAGGGGATCGCCATGTCTCCAAGAGTAAGGCCTGGTGATTCCGCAGCGTCGCGGTGATGCCGGTGTAGAGGGTGACATCATCGTCGACCGGCTCCTTTCCGCCGCTCCAGCCACCGAACCAAGCGGTGGCGAATCCAATCAGCCAGGCGAGTTGGAGTCGAAGATGTCCGAGCGGGGGCAGATGCCGGGGGTCGAGCGGTGCCTTGAAGCAGAGTGCGCCGAGAGCGAACCAGTCGCGGTCGACGTCATGTTCGGGATCATCGGTCGCGGCGAGGGGCCGGGTGCGCGAGGGCCAGCGGCAAGCATCCATGTCCGAGTGTCCATATCCGTTTCGTTCAGCGGCGGAGTCTAGACCGCTTTCCGCGGTTTTTGAAGTGGATCCCGTTCCGGCGGATCCGGTGGACATGGGGCAAGCGTCGGAGTGCAATCAGGATTCCGCGCGATCTTCCAGTCGCTCGTCAATCCGTCCGGCTGTCTTCCGGTTTCCCGGGCTAAGCCAGCCGGTCTTGCGTCCGGCGGCGACTGTAGAAACCATCTGACCTGGAACCCACCCAAGAGCCCCGCCAACTGGAGCCCCTTCATGCCCGAACCCGAAACCATCATCGCGGAGCCCCCGGAGACCTGTTCGCTGGAGCCACGCGCCGGATTTGCCCGCGGCGGCGACAACGGCGAGACGGCACCGCAGGCGATCGGCTCGCACACGCGTTGCGACCGGGCGGACCTGCAATGCCACTCGGTGGACCTCTCCTGATGTTGGTCTTGATGCCGGAGGGCGTGTTTCGGCAAGGCTTTCGGCTGGCGTTCTGGGGTTGCGTCCTGGTGGTGGCCTGGCTTGCGTTCGCGCCGGGCGCCGAGCCCGCGGGGTTTTCGTGGGACAAGGCCAACCATATGCTGGCCTTCTTCGTCATGGCTGCCCTGGCGGACGGCGGCTATCCGGGTCGCAACCGGGAGTTGCCGCGCTGGGGGCTGCTGCTGGGCTATGGGCTCGTCATCGAGATGGTGCAGTGGCCACTGCCGTATCGCGAGTTCTCATGGCTCGATCTGGTCGCGAACTTGGTCGGCGTTTTGCTCTATATCGGACTGCGCGCGTGGGTCGGCTGGCGCCTCCGGCGTCCGCTCGCGTCGAGCCGCAGCCGGCCATGATGCCGGGGCTGAGCGTCACAGGGCAGGTGGGTGTCCTGGCGTTCCAGTCGTTCGCGCATTCGACCAACCCTCGGGACGACGCCGGTCATCGAACGCCTCCTTCAGCCGCGTCTGCGCTCTCGGGGCTGAAAGGCGTTTTGCGCTCGCCGCCGGAGCTGTCGACGCAGATCGGCTCCGTCGCGGAGGCGGTCGACAAGGAAGCGAAAATCAAGCGGAAATCGGTGATTCAGCGTGATTGCTCGTTCACCCGGGCTCGCCCAGTCGAGCGGGAATTCGGCATCGGCGAATGCGAAGGCGATGTAGTTGTCGTCGTGGCTGCACTGATTAAAAGATTATGGATAAACGGTCTGCAACCGGAGTGGGATATAAGCTCTCGGTGCCTGCGGGGGAATATTGGGTTTACGCGACAGCATTTTCTGTCCCTTCAATGAAGGGGGATAAAGCCTACTACTCTGAGTTTGGGCCTTGATCGTCAGTTGGTCCAAAACGGAGTGTTTCGGTAGGCGATCAAGCGCCCTGAAGGAGTGGCAGGAGCGCCGGCGAGGCGTACCCTTGGAAGTGCAAACTGACCGAGGGAAATGCCGTTGCCCGATGCCCCTGACTGCGTTGACTCCAGTGCAGATCGACGCCCCACGCCAATCCATGATCGCTTGGATCGCGCCAAGCATCGGCATGCGGTGGCGCAAGCGCAGCAGGATGGGCAGAGTCAACGCGCGGCGGTTAGCGGCGCCGGCGTGGCGCGCAGCACCCTGAATGGTCCGTCGCGTGACCGCGTCCAGGCGATTGCTGCGTTCATCGCCCAACGCGAAGCGGATGACACCGTTTCTTCGCAGGGGCCATCGGTCCTCGGCGAGCCGTAGGAACGGCGCGACCGCGACGCGAGATCTTCGATCCCTTGGATGCCGATATCCACGAAGTGTCACAGCGCCCTGATGAGCGCGCGCAGCACACCGCCGGCGATCGTCCCCGGCGAGGCCGTCTCAGTGCGTCGTCAACCGCGCCACCCGCGGCAGCTCGCTGCGGTAGTCGAGAAAGTCGAGCACATGGGCGGTGACTTGGATCGTGAAGTCTTCCGCACTGACCGCCTCGATCGGATCGACCGTGCGGTCGTGGGCCAGATCCGGTTCGACCATCTCCACCGTGACGTAGGCCAGGACGCCCTCGGCGATCAGTGTCGCCGCCTCGGCCTGCCAGTGCGGGCGTTCCTGGTCGAGCAGGGCGCGGTGCTCGGCATCCAGCGTGCCGGCACGCAGGGCCACCCAACTGCCCACCAGCAGGCGGTGCAGATCCTTGTCCTTCGGGTCGTCGTCGATCATCGCAGGCAGGCTCCGGGGTCCAGGTCATCGTCCTATTCTACCTTGGCGCAGGCCCGCCGCAGGAACGCACGCAGGATTCGCCGAAGCGGCGCAACGGATCTCCGGGGTCATCCACAGCATCCAGCCGGTGCGCGGTGATCGGCACCCAAAGGTCGGGGTCCAGACACCACAACACCGCCAAACGGCGGTGTCGATGGGGGAAGCGGATCGTCTGCGCGGCTCGCGCGTCAGAACGGCGGG
>JBGSKP010000236.1:0-3606 GCA_041741175.1 Thiocapsa sp.
AACCTGATGAGCCGGGTCGACTGGAAATGGATCGGACGCATCGGCGAGATGGTGGACGGCATCGACGAAGGCATGCCGGCCCAAGGCAAGTACAACGGCGGCCAGAAGCTGATGTTCTGGCTGCTGCTGCTCTGCATGCTGCTGCTGATCCCCTCCGGAATCGTCTTGTGGCGGACCTACTTCGACTTCCCGGTCGAGTGGGTGCGCTGGGCCGCCGTCGTGCACTCGGCCACCGCCGTGGTCATGATCTGTCTCATCTTCGTCCACGTCTACGCCGCCATCTGGGTCACCGGCACCGTCCGCGCCATGTGGTACGGCACCGTTACCCGCGCTTGGGCCAAGCAGCATCATCGGACTTGGTTCGAGGAGGTGACGAAGCGGTGAGGTTTTGGGCGGCTGGCGAGTAGAGTCGGCAGGACTGCCAACAACGTAGGCGAGATTGCGCCGTATGGAGGACGTCCTTCATACGGCGCGATTGTTTTGGATTGCTCTCTGTGCTGACCCTTTGGCATGCTTGCCAATGGTGTGTTAGCCTGAAATCTGCCTAGCCCCATACACGCTGATGTCCTTCTATTTCAACGGTCAGGCCAGATACAGTTCAAATTTATGATGCTTAAACTGAACACCGTCGAAGATATTCTTAAATCGATATCAAACTTACATGTCATATATGATGAAAGCTATGAACTATCATTCCGAAGTGAAGATGGGCTGGAAATCGCGGTAGAACGCAAATCCATAAAGAAAGCAATTGGGCTATGGATACAAGACACGCTAGACCCATCGAACCTAGGTTTGTCTCCATCAACAACAATAAAGTTTTATCCTGCGGCAAAACCCAGAGCGCATCTAAGCGCACCAAAGCTTACTGGGCCATATAAAAATCGATTAGGAAATGATTGCTGGAACATCAAATTTACAGAGGAGGCCGACGTTAGAATCCTGATTACATCATACCTGAACAAGCAGCTCCAAACGCCCACTAATAGCTCACCAAATGTCTCCGCCCAGACATCACAATCAATAAAAGAAAATATCCAGAAGGTTGAAGGCATATTCGAACCCGACCTGGAAAATGAAGAGGCGCTCTTTCCGGAAGGCCTCGCGAGTTATCGTGTCCACCGACATCTTGAGCGAGACGGATCACTTCCTATTCGCGCAAAGGAAAAGCGAATGCGGGAGACGGGCAGCCTCTCCTGCGATGTCTGTGGCTTTGACTTTCAGGCAATGTTCGGACGGCTCGGATTCGGATACATTGAAGCGCACCACACCAAACCGGTATCAACTCTCAATGGCACGGAAACCACGAATATATCTGATCTCGCCCTTGTATGCTCTAACTGCCATCGGATGCTTCATCGCGGCGGAGATTTGATGCAGATCGAGGCACTACGCCGCTTAATTGGAAGGCGAGAAGATGGAGACATGCAGTAGGCCGGGGTGAACGAGACTGAACCCAAACAGCACAGCCCGCGTAGGGTGGAACTCCGATAGCCCGCGTAGCCCGCGTAGGGTGGAACTCCGATAGGAGGTTCCACCATTTGGGTGTCACTGACCTCACCGCAGTCGGTGCTGCTCTTTGGATGCTGCCAATGTTGGTGGATCGGTTTGGCGTCTGAATGGCGGATCGCCATATCGGGCATCCGCCCTACGATGACGACGCGGGGTGTGGGGGGGTTGCCGATCGGGGCTGGGGCCGTGATACTCCGCCCGAGCAGCCCCGATATCTCCCGAAGGATGACTGGATGTCACGCTATCGTCGCTTCTGGGTTCCAGGCGGAACCTACTTCTTCACCATCAATCTGCAGGAGCGGCGCTCGGATCTGTTGGTGCGTCACATCGATGCGCTGCGCGAGGCGGTACGCCGTACGCGCCAGGAGCGTCCATTCCGGATCGACGGGTGGGTAGTGTTGCCGGACCACATGCATTGCGTCATCACCTTGCCCGAGGGTGACGCGGATTTCTCCAATCGCATCAAGGCGATCAAGATCCGTTTTGTCCGTGCCATACCCGCCACCGAGCGACGCCGCCGCTCCCGCATCGCGCGCGGTGAGCGGGGAATCTGGCAACGGCGCTTCTGGGAGCACGCGATTCGCTCCGATCTCGACTTCAGCCGCCACCTGGACTATGTCCATTTCAATCCAGTCAAGCATGGGCATGTCAGTCGGGTTCGAGATTGGCCCTATTCCACCTTCCACCGCGCGGTTGCGGCTGACCTGTACCCCGTGGACTGGGCAGACGTGCGGATCGACGAAATGACCGTCGGCGAGCGGGATTGAGCCCGCGTAGGGTGGAACCTCCTATCGGAGTTCCACCCTACGCGGGCTCAATGACGTGAGAGCCACACTTTATGTATAATTTGGCCTGCACCCCTTTCGCTTCGCTCAAGCCGTTTGAACTTTGATCGCAGAGGACGCTATCACTTGATCACTCGCGACCTCAAACCGCGCTCGGACCTCATAGCAGGAGGTCCGGCAAAGTTTGCTTTGTTCTGCTCGCTTTCGTTAGCACTTTTGGCGTAAAAGAATACACGACAATGACGAAACTCTTTCATCTTTCATTGGCTGCAACGCTTTTCGCTCTCGGCGGATGTGCCTCAACCACCACGGCCGATCTCAAACCTGCGCCTCAAGAGCCGGTCTGTGGAGAATCCACGAAGGCCGTTATCTTGTGGACGACACAGTGGCGAGCGGACCAGAAGGATATTCCCGCCAGAGAGGCCGCAGCCGCCGAGGGACTCAGCAAGTTCTTCGAGGGTTCAGGATGTTTCAAGTCCGCTTCAATTCGACACCTTCGCGAGACCTCGATGGATGCCATTGAAGCTGCAATCGTCGAGGCGACGGCGAGATATGAGAAGGTCGTACTGATCGTCATACGAGAGCTTGGCCCGACAGTCAGAATTGGTTCCTCAATGACACTGGTCGAAGGCGGAACCGAAGTCGTTCTTGAGATTTCGGAATACGCAGGCCCCAAGACAGTGCCAAGGAGATTTATTGTTGAGTGGAGAGATGGCGGACCAGGTGTAGTCAAAGGCGTGGCGTCCCTTCCACAAGATATGCAAGCAGCGCTTGCGGTGGGTCTTCAGCCCCCTGTGCGGTAAGGAAGTCCATGAAACATCGGCTCCATGAACTGAATGAATTGGGCTGGACCGACTGGTTCGAGCAAAGAGTGATATGCGAGCCAACGGCGAAGGTCGCCCGCGTTGCGGCTGTCGACCGTGATCAGTTATTGCTCTTGGATCAGACCGGCCCTTTCCGGGCCAAGCTGGCCGGTCGCTATCTGCACCGCCACCATCTCTCCCATGAGTTGCCGTGTGTGGGCGACTGGGTGTGCCTGGAAAGGCAGGCGGGCGGCGATTTCGGGGTGGTTCAGGCGGTCCTGGAGCGCCGGACCTCGCTGCGCAGGAAGTCGGCGGGGAACGCCATCGACGATCAGATGATCGCGGCCAACGTAGACTTCGTGGTAATCGTCCAGTCCTGCCACGTCGACTTCAATCTCAAGCGGCTGGAACGCTATCTCGTCATGGTGATGGAGGGCGGCGCCGATCCCTGTATCCTGCTGACCAAGACGGACCTGGTGGATCCTGAGGTATTGGCCGCGCAGTTG
>JBGSKP010000237.1:0-10932 GCA_041741175.1 Thiocapsa sp.
CAGGCGCTGGGAGTGACCTCGAGTGCGAGCGTGCGCAATCAGCGTGAGGCCGCGATCGCGACGGAGACCGTTCGGGAGCACCTCTGGCGGATCCTGCTCGACTGGCCTGTCGTCCTGGGTGAAGCCCCCATGCGCGAGCAGATGGCGGCGGTCCTGGCGTTGTCGAACCGACTCCTCGCCCGGATCGACCCCTCGGGCGATCTGTTTCAACCGGGGATCGAGCAGACGCCGGACGCTTCCGGGCTTCCGGCGGCCGGGTACCCCGATCTTACGGATCTAATCGACTTAATAAACCAGCATGTCTTCGGGATCGCCTTCGATGTCTGGTTGACGCGAATCAACGATCCTGCGCATTTCGAGCACTGGTGCCGCGCCACCGAAACACCCGCGGCGCGACTGCTGCGCGCAATCCTGGATGCCGACGAGGGGGCGCTCGGCCACAGCCGCGTGACGCCTCTCCCGCAGATTCCGGATGCGCAGCTCATCACGGCCATGACGGGCAGCGACGCATCCACATTCATCGCCCGGCCAACCTGGGAGGGTCAGGCGCGCGAGACCAGCCCGTTCACGCGCGGAGGCGAGGCAGCGCTGATCCACTCACTCGTGACACGCTACGGTTCGGGGCTGATCCCCCGCCTGGCGGCGCAGCTTCGCGAGGTTGCAGCCCGTCTAGCCCTGCTCGGCGGCGAGTCAGAAACACCCCCCGGCCCGGATCCGACAGCAACAACGGCCAGGGGGATTGGTCTGGGGCGGGCCAACGCCGCGCGCGGTCTGCTGGTGCATCTGGCGCAGGTCGATCAGGGCCGGGTCGGCGACTATCGAATCCTCGCCCCGACCGAATGGAATTTTCATCCCGATGGCGTCGTCGCCCGGGCACTCTCGAGCCTGCCGCCCGGCCCTGACACTGCGTTGCGCCGTCAGGCGGAGCTTCTGATCACGGCGATTGACCCGTGCGTTGCCTATGAACTCAGGCTGTCATCAACCCTGTGAGATCCTTATGCCATGTGTCTAGCCATCCCTGCGCGCATCACCGCCATTGACGTCGCCACCGATACCGCCAAGGTTGCGCTCGGCGCCGTCAGCAAAGAGATCTCCCTGGCCCTGATCGAGGACGCGGTCATCGGCGACTACGTTCTGGTGCATGTCGGTTACGCGCTGAATAAGATAAGCGAGGAAGAGGCCCAGCGCACGCTGGAGATCATCGCCGAGATGGGGCTGCTTGCCGATGCACTGGATGAGATCGCTGCGGCGGCCGACACCGGAGTTCAGCCATGAGATATATCGACGAGTTCCGCGATCAGCGGCTCGCCCGTGGTCTCGCCGAGGCCATCGCCGTCGAGGCGAAGCCGGACCGCGTCTATCGGCTTATGGAATTCTGCGGCGGCCATACCCACGCGATCTTCCGCTACGGTGTTCAGCATCTGATGCCGCCGAATCTGCGCTTCATCCACGGTCCCGGCTGCCCCGTTTGCGTGTTGCCGATGTCGCGTATCGATCATGCGATCGCACTGGCCACCCGCCACGCGGTGACACTCTGCACTTACGGCGACCTGATGCGTGTTCCGGCCAGCGAGCGCAAAAGTCTGCTCAAGGCCAAGGCCGAGGGCGCGGACATCCGGATGGTCTACTCGACGCAGGACGTGCTGCGCATCGCACGCGACAACCCGGATCGGCAGGTCGTCTTCTTCGCAATCGGTTTTGAAACCACTACGCCGCCGACCGCCGTGGCCGTGAAGACCGCGCGCGCGGAGCGGCTCAAGAATTTCTCGGTGTTCTGTAACCACGTGCTGACACCGCCCGCACTCAAGACGATCCTGAGCACGGCAGGGCCGGATGGGGTACAGCTCGACGGCATCCTGGGTCCATCGCATGTCAGCACGCTGATCGGTAGCAGGCCCTACGCCTTCGTCGCCGAATCATTCGGCGTCCCGGTCGTGATCGCCGGTTTCGAGCCGCTCGACGTCATGCAGTCCGCCCTCATGCTGGTCAGACAGCTCAACGAGGGACGCTGCCAGGTCGAGAACCAATACACCCGTGCCGTCACCGAGACCGGCAATCGCAAGGCGCAGGCGCTCATCGACGAGGTCTTCCAGGTGCGTGCCAGCTTCGAGTGGCGCGGGCTCGGTTTCCTGCCCGACAGCGCATTGGCCTTGGCCGATACCTATGCAGATCTGGACGCCGAGCTGCGCTTCCCGGTCCAGGTCGCCCCGGCAAAAGAGGTCAGAGGGTGCGCGTGCCCCGCCATCCTGCGTGGCGTGAAAACACCGACCGACTGCAAGCTCTTCGGCAACCCCTGCACACCCGAGAATCCCATGGGCTCCTGCATGGTGTCATCCGAGGGCGCCTGTGCGGCCTATTGGAGTTACGGGCGTTTTCGGGCGCCGGCCACACCCAGGGCCGCGACGGCTTGATCGCCGATACCGCCATACACGAGGTCTTCAGGATGACAGCTGATCGACGGTTTCCCGTGCGACTGGATCTGAAACAGGGCGCCGTGGACATGAGTCACGGCTCCGGTGGGCGGGCCATGGCGCAGCTCATCGGTGAGCTGTTTCAACGCTATCTCAACCATGAGCTGTTGACCCGCGGCAACGACCAGGCGCTGTTTACACCACCGCCGGGCCGGCTGGTCATGAGCACCGACGGTCATGTCATCTCGCCGCTGTTTTTCCCCGGAGGCGACATCGGCTCACTTTCGGTGCACGGGACCATCAACGATGTCGCAATGGCCGGTGCCCGGCCGCTTTACCTGGCCGCCGGATTCATCCTCGAGGAAGGGTTTCCGCTCGGCGATCTAGCCCGCATTGTCCAGAGCATGGCGGAGGCCGCCAATGCGGCGGGCGTGCCGGTTGTCACCGGCGATACCAAGGTCGTGGAACGCGGTAAGGGCGACGGGGTTTTCATCACGACCACCGGGATCGGCGTGGTGCCCGACGGAATCCTGATCTCCGGAGACCGGGCCGAGCCGGGCGACGTCATCCTGGTCAGCGGCAGCATGGGGGATCATGGCGTGGCCATCCTCTCCAAACGCGAAAATCTCGGCTTCGAGACCGAGATCCAGTCCGACAGCGCTGCCTTACACGATCTGGTTGCGGCCATGATCGCGGCTGTTCCGACTATCCACTGTCTGCGTGATCCGACCCGCGGCGGTCTGGCCACCACGCTCAATGAGTTGGCGCATCAGTCCGGGGTAGGCATGCAGATCCGCGAGCAGGCCATACCGGTTGGTGCGGATGTCGCCGCCGCCTGCGAGCTGCTTGGACTTGATCCACTCTATGTCGCCAACGAGGGTAAGCTGATCGCCATCTGCCCGCCGCATCAGGCCACCCGACTCCTTGATGCCATGCGCGCCCATCCTTTGGGTAAAGCGGCATCCATCATCGGCGAGGTGGTTGACGATCCGCATCGATTCGTCCAGATGGAGACCGGCTTCGGCGGCGCCAGAATCGTCGACTGGCTGGCCGGCGAACAGTTGCCGCGGATCTGTTGAGTCGAAGCGGTTTCCAGCCGCTTCGAAAGGTCAGCCGCTTGTCCGGGCTCACTCTACCGGGGTGCCGACGGCACTAGATCCAGACTGCCCGGAGCCGGCAGCGCGGCGCGGCTCGAAACCGGCTGGAGACTGCTCTCCAGCGTAGTGCCAGTCTGTCCCGTGGCCGCTTCCGATGACGCAAACGCCCTGTTCTGCAGGGTTGCCGCCTGCATGGAAATACTGCCGCGGGCGATCACCTGGGTGTAATGCACGATCAGCTCCTGGCCGGCGCTTGCGGCCTTGACGGGGATAACAAGGCGTCGATCGAAGGCTTTACCGAGATCTTCCAGCACCATGCTGGACGGCTCGGCGCTATTGTCGCTCAGACTGACTTCAACCTTACCGCGTGAGCTGGTTCCGCCAAGATAGAGAATCAGGGTCCGATCGCTGGTATCGGCTGGCACCCGAAGCTCAAATCCTTTATTCAAGCCCTTGATCAGCAAACCGGCTTTTGTGGTCGCGCGCGCCTTGGGCGCTCCGTCACTCCAGCTGTAACCCAATCGGGTATTCACGCTGAAGCGCGATGGATTGCCCCCGAACGTGGTCAAACTGCCGATCTGCGGCGTCACGCCCGTCTTACGCGTGATACTGGTGGCGTTGGCGAGGCCCCAATGCGTCCAGTCCGCGAGACCCTCTGCCGTCAGGTCGACCGTACCGGTCGGTGTGGTGAGTAAGTCGCTCCCTGGGCTCGGTACCCTTGACGACGGACCCGGGGGCACTGGCGCGCCGCTCTTCAGCGTGGCCGCCTGGAAGGAGACACTACCGCTCGCAACGGCTTGGGTGTAGCGCACAATCAGCTGCTGACCGGCAGAGGCGGCCTTGTAGGTCAGCGCGAGGCGCCGATCAAAGGCTTTGCCTAGATCTTCCAGCGCCACATTGTAGGTCTGGGCACTATTGTCGCTCAGGCGAACCTCCAGCTGACCGCTTGACTTGGTGCCGCCGAGATAGAGCACCAGGGTCCGCTCGGTCGTATCGGCGGGCGCCGTCAACGCGAAACCCTTATTCAATCCAGTAATGACTAGACCCGCTTTCGTCGTCGCACTGGCCTTGGGCGTGCCGTCACTCCAGCTATAGCCAAGCCGGGTCCTGGTGCTGAAGCGCTTCGCGCTCCCGCCAAAGGTGGTTAAACTGCCGATCTGCGACGTCACACCGGCCTTGCGTGTGATACTGCTCACGTTGGCGAGACCCCAATGCACCCAGTCGGAGAGACCTTCCGACGTCAGATTCGCCGTGCCGGTCGGGGAGGTCAGCGCGGTCGTCATCTCAGGGAGCACCGGCTCGGGATCCGGTTCAGGCTCGGGGATCGGGTCGGGGACCGTCGGGATGGTGATGCTCAGCTCATTCGAGAACGCACTGCAGAGTGTTGCGTCACTCGAACAGGCGCGCGCAGCAAAGAAATAGGTCGCTCCGCTCGTCAGGCCCGTGATCAGGGTCTGTGGCGTGGTGCTTATAACGTGCGATAGATAGCTCTTGCTGGCGGATCCGTAATGCACCTCATAGCGCGCGACCCGGCTATCATCAACCGGATCCCACGCCAAGGTGACCTGCCCCGTGGCGGCCTGCAGGACACCAGTCGTCAACGCAAAAAACAGTAGAGTCACCGCCTGAGCGAACAGCAGAGCGCCAGGCCTGATATCCGTTGAAGGATCCTGCGCTAAAATCCGGGTGCGTTGCATCGCGTTCACCGTTTTTTTATTGTGGTCGCCGAAACCGAGGTTCAGCGTCATGCGTCCTGTCGGTGTCGGCCGTCACTGCTGTCGGCGCAGGCTCCAACGGTCGGAGCAACCGGGCATATTTTCCGCCGACTCGAGCTTATCGATGACAGCTTAGCCCCCTTAGGCAAAGCCAATACGTGACGTGCGCCTCTAAATGAAGCCGAACGGATGCGCGCTCGGACGACCGGGCATGGGATTTTTCGCGCTATCGCCCTCGTGGGGACTTTCGCATGATCAATACAAGCTGGCTCGAGGCCCATCAAGGCGTGCTCTTATCCCTGGCGGGTCTTTCGATGCTGATGTTCATCGGATCCTTGTTGGCCCTTCCCTTTTTCTTGGCGCGGATTCCCGAAGACTATTTCGCCGATCCGCAGCGTCACGCCGGACGCTTGAAGCACCTACACCCGGTTTTCTACATCGCTCTGCGAATGATTAAAAATCTGATCGGTTGGATTTTAGTTTTGGCCGGCGTCTTGATGCTGGTTCTCCCCGGTCAGGGCATCCTCACCATCATCATGGGACTGGTGCTCAGCGACTTCCCCGGGAAGTTTGCGCTTGAACGACGGCTCGCGAGCAACCATCGCATCCTCAACGGCATCAACTGGATCCGCCGCCGCGGCGGACATGGCCCGCTGCTGCCGCCGCGGGCTTAACCGCTTTGAGGGGGCTTTTGATGTCCGGACCGCCGGAACAAACTCTCCGGCGGTCCCAGCCACGCGTCACACGGCTTAGGGCGTCACCGAAAGCCGGTAGCATCCGAACGAACCGCGCACGCCGGAGATTCGGACCGTGCCGGTGACTCGCGAGAACGTGCGGACAGTGAAGGCTTCCGAGCGACCCGGTCCGAACCGATTGATCCGACGTGACAGGCCGGGATAATTCACGTTCATCGCGACATTAAATCCGCGTCGATCGGGCACAACTACATGGAGAAACAGACCGTTCGCCGGCAACCTCACCCGATGGCTGACCGAGCGGCCCGGCAACACACAACCTGAGAAGAAGGCTGCTTCACTTCCCGGAGTGCCGGATTCCGGGCCGACCGCGACACTGTTCTCGAGCACCTCGGACCCGGCCTGTTCAGGCACCAGCTCGCCCCCGATCGGTCCCGCTGCCTCGACGACGGCCTGAGCCGCTGTTGCAATCCCGGATGCGGCGACGAGGACCCCAAACAAGATACAAAAGACTGCGACTTTCGGTTGATCCATTTCGATGCTCCGCACTGAATGTTTAGACGGAAAAGGCGGGTAGCGCCCCTGGGTGCACCCCCGCCAAAAGACCGAATCTATTGGTTCCTGCTGCATATCGGCAAATCCGACCTTTTCACTTGGGTGCCCCGGAAGCGTAGCCGAGGATCCGGGGATCGACAAGGATGGAGGTCGCCACGACGTCGTCGCAATCCGTCGATGGCCCTTCGGTCAGTCTGTCGTGTCCGATTCGATATTAAACCGCGCCCGGTGGGGTATGCGTCGTTTGTTGGATTGGCTTGGTCGCGCCAGCTCCGACAACTGCCGGAGGTGGCGCGGTTTAAGCCGAAAACTTGTAGAGGATGTCCGTGACCCGGCCGCGCCAGTAGGTTGCTCTGCCCTCGGGGAGTCGCCAGGCGACCTCGCCCCCGAGCGGGATCAACATCCCGCTGCGATCCTCGTAATGCGTGAACTGCGCCTCCCAGGGTGTCTGCACCATCTTGCCGTCTACGGCGCGGTAACGCCCGCCGGAACGCACCGTGTTGATCAAGCCGGCCTGATCGAAGTCAAATACGAGCGAGACACCCAGATTGCCGTCTACAAGCGTAGCGCGCGCACTGCCCTCATCCACAGGCTCCCACTGCACGCCCTGGCTCGGCAGAAGCTTGGTTGGATAGAGCGCGGCCTCGGCCAGAAAGCGCATCAGCTCGGCGTGTGTCAGCTCGGGGCTGCTCGGGACTCTGACGAGCGGGAACAGACCGAACAGCGCGACCTTGAGGACACCCGCGCCGGCGACATAGGCATCCTGCACAAAGACCTTCACCGCCGGGCCGAGACGAACGCGCGCATCCCAGGCGAAACCGGGACGTTGCATGACGATTGACTGGGTTGCGACGACACGGCGCCAGGTTGCCTGCTTGCGGCCAAGCTCCAGTTCGCCTTCCTGCCGCAGCTCGGCGGCCGCGATCATCGGCTGGCCATCCATTAAGACCGCACGGAAGTAACGCTGCACCGGCGCCGGGAGTCCGTCGAGTTCTGCGGTGTCGTAGGTGTTGGGGACAATCCGGCCGCGACCGCGCTCCAACTGTGCCTGCTGCTTCGCGATGCCGGCCTGCCAGCGTGTGACACCGTAGAGAAGCAACGCCGTCGGGACAAAAATCAGGACGAGCAGCAAAAGGAAAATCAGGTTGAGCCACATGTTCGCATCTCTGTGTGGTGATCGATCGCGACGCCGCGCCAATTCCCGGACATTATTGAAGGGGATCGCTCGTCCGTCCACCCGCACGCCGCATGCTGTTTGGCAACGGGCCTGCGACAGGGTATCGTCTCGGCGCCATGGAAACACTCGCCCGCGTTACCGATCTCAGGCGCCGCTTCGGTCGCCATACCGCGCTGAGCGGGCTCGACCTGGAACTGCGGCAGGGCGAGGTCGTCGGCTTGCTTGGGCCGAACGGGGCCGGCAAAACGACCTGTTTGCGGCTCTTAAGCGGCACGCTCGCACCCAGCGGAGGCCACATCGAGATTCTTGGGATCGATCTGGTCCGCCGCCCTGTCGCAGCCAAACGCCATCTAGGCTATCTCCCGGAGCGCCCGCCGCTATATCCGGAGCTGCGTGTCGACGAGTATCTGCGTTACTGCGCCGTCCTGCATCGTCTTCCGCGTGCCGAAATCCCCGCGGCCATCCATCTGGCCAAGCGGCGCTGTGGCCTCGGGGATGTCGGGCGAACACTGATTGCCAAGCTCTCCAAAGGCTTTCGCCAGCGTCTCGGACTCGCGCAGGCGACCCTGCATCGCCCGCGGCTGCTGATCCTGGACGAGCCGACCGAGGGACTCGACCCCGTACAGATCCGTGAGGTACGAGCCCTGATGCGGGAACTGGCGCGCGACTGTGGCATTATTTTCTCCAGCCATATCCTGCCGGAGGTGCAAGCCGTCTGCGACCGGGTTCTTGTCCTGCATCACGGGCGCCTGCTGCGCAGCGATCGCTTCGACAAGCCCCGTCCGATCCCGCGTTGGCGGGTGCGTATCGTCCCGGATCGCGATGCGAACGAGCCGGATACAAACGCGAACACGCGACTTCAACAGCTTCCATGCGTCGAGACGGCCATTGCGCTCGGCGCGGACTGGCATCGCGTTAGTCTCGCCGGCACGGCGACTTCCACCGATCTGGCCCGTCAGACACTGGCTGCCGGCCTGGATCTGTGCGAACTGTATCCGGAGCGCCCGGACCTGGAACGCGTCTTTTTCGATCTGATCGGCGCCGGTGATCAAGCATGATCGGAGCGATCACCGGTCGTGAGCTGCGCAGCGCCTTCGTCACGCCCCTGCCCTGGATCCTGCTCGGGGCCGGCCAGGTCGTGTTGTCCTGGATCTTCCTGAAGGTGGTCGACGACTTCACGGGGCTCGGGGCGGACGAGCGGGTTGCGAGCCTGACGCTGGAGCTCGCGCTCAATCTCTTCGGATTCGCCGCCGTTGTGCTCATGCTGGCGACGCCCCTGCTGGCGATGCGGATGCTCAGCGGAGAGTTTCACGATACGACGTTCGAGCTGGTGGCGGCTGCTCCGGTGCGCATCGGCAGCCTGGTGATCGGCAAGTTTCTGGCGCTGATCATCCTGATGACGCCTTTCTGCCTGCTGCCGGTCGTCAATATCGCCCTGCTTGCGGGCAACGCCGAACTCGACACGGGTCAGATCGCCGCGGCGACACTCGGCCTGTGGCTGGTCGGCAGCCTCTTTTGCGCCGTTGGACTCTATGCCTCCAGCCTCAGCGCACAGCCAGGCGCGTCCGTACTCGCGGCATTCGGTATCCTGCTGCTCCTGTCCATCATCGGTCGTGCCGAGACGCTCGATGCGCCGGGCATGTCGCTCTTCGGTTGGCTGTCCTGGAACGCGCATCTGTTCTGGTTTTTGCTCGGGGCTGTTCGTCTGAGCGATCTGACCTATCTGATTGGCTTCGCCGGCCTGTTTCTGGGCCTCACCCATCGTCGTCTCGTCAACCGGGTGTTGCAGTGAAACCCATCTTCGAGGATCTGCCGGCGCACCTGAGCCGGCTCAGTCGCGCCGTTGCCGATGCGCTCTTCCTCGCGTTGATGTTGGGCATCCTGCTCTCCGGCGGTTGGCTCGTGGCGCGCAACGACCGGTATTGGGACTGGACAGACGCCCGATCCAACAGTCTGGCGCCGCAGAGCCTGGCCATTCTCGCCCGACTCGACGGCCCCCTGCATGCCAGCGTCTTCGCCGATCCGGCGAGCCCGCTGGGTCGCGGCGTCGAGCGGCTGCTGATGCAGTATCAACAGGCCCGACCCGATATGCAGATCGAGGTCGTCGACCCGCAGCGCTTTCCGGAGCGCGCCCGCGATGCCGAGGTCACCCTGCTCGGACAGATCCTGTTGGACTACCAGGGGCGGCGCGAGAGCCTTGACCAAGTCAGCGAACGAAGCATCAGTGGGGCCATCGCCCGGCTCGCCACCAATCGTGCGCCCTGGATCGCCGTGATCGAGGGTCATGGCGAGCGCGCTATCCAGGGCGAAGGCGGGGCCGATCTGGGTCGGCTCGGTCAGGAGCTGAGCGAGCGCGGCTTTCTCGCCCGCCCGCTCGATCCGAGTCGGGTCGACGCCGTGGCGACCAACACCCGGATCCTGGTGATCAGCACACCCCGGATTCCCCTGTTTCCGGGCGTCGTCGAGCAGCTCATCGACTTTCTGGAGCGCGGCGGCAACCTCCTCTGGCTCCTGGATCCGGGTCCGCTCAACGGACTGGAACCACTGGTCGAGCATCTGGGCTTGACAATTCTGCCGGGGACCGTCGTCGACGCGGACGCCGCCGGCCTGGGTGTCGCCACCCCCGCCGTCGCGGTGATCGCCACCTATCCGGATCACCCGCTCTCGGCCGGGCTGTCGATTCCTGCACTGCTGCCGGGAAGCATCGCATTCGGCACCGAGCCGGCGCCCGGCTGGATCCTGGAAACCTATCTGGCGACCGGCGAACGCAGCTGGAACGAGACCGGCCGCCTGGATGGTCTGATCGATCGCGACGAGATCATCGGCGAGCAGGCGGGCCCCTTGCCCGTCGTACTGGCCCTGAATCGACCGATCCCCGAGGAGGGTCACGAGCAGCGCGTGCTGATCGTGGGTGACGGGGATTTCGCAAGCAACGCGCAAATCGGGGCTTACGGCAATCGGGCGCTTGCGCTTGCACTGCTGAGCTGGTTGAGCGAGCCCGGCGACCTGACCGAACTCCCGCCTGACCCGGCAGAACCCCGGGCACTGCTACTCGGCGAGCCACAGCGCCTCTGGATCGGACTCGGCTCGCTGGTGTTCATCCCGGCCGGCTTCCTGCTCCTGGGCCTGATCGTTCGCTGGCTGCGCTGGAGGGGCCCGTGATACAGCGCTGGGCGCTCAACCTCGTCCTCGCCGTCATACTCACGCTGCTGGGCTGGGCGATTCGCCACGAACTCGCCGCCACCCGGATCCCGCCGACGCTCGCCGGCTCGGGCACGGTCG
>JBGSKP010000238.1:0-2348 GCA_041741175.1 Thiocapsa sp.
CGCTCCGGTGCCGTCGAGCACGACCAAAGCCATCGACGGGAGAGCCGCGCCGGCAACGACCGGCACCACGCCTGGCATGGCCCAGTCCAGTACAGCCGGACCTGGCACAACCGAGTCGGGCACGACGGGGGATGCGGCGAAGGGCATCGTCCTGGAGTTCACCGGCCCCTCGTGGATCACCGTGACCGACGCCGCCGGAACAACGCTCTACAACGGCGAGATGAAAGACGGCGACCGACACCCGGTAGCCGGTCAGGCGCCGTTCCGCTTTGTCATCGGCCGGGTCGGCAACACCCGGATGACGCTTGATGGCCAGCCGGTCGATCTGGAGACACGCTCACGCGGGGGCGTCGCGCGTTTCTCATTCAACCCGGAATCACCCGAGTGACGCCGCGACTCGCCCATAATCCGTCTGCACGACGTGCGCGCGCAGCGAGCCTCCAGAGATGAGCAAATATATCCAGGCAATCCGCGGGATGCACGACATCCTGCCCGATGCCATCTCGACCTGGCATCGCATCGAGGACACGGCGCGCCGCATCCTGACGAGTTACGGTTATGCCGAAATTCGCACGCCGATCCTGGAAGTCACCGATCTGTTCAAGCGCTCGATCGGCGAGGTCACGGACATCGTCGAAAAGGAGATGTACAGCTTCGATGATCGCAACGGCGACAGCCTTAGTCTGCGCCCTGAAGGCACGGCGAGCTGCGTGCGCGCCGCCATCGAGCACGGGCTGCTCGTTGCGCAGCAGCGGCTGTGGTATCGCGGACCCATGTTTCGACACGAGCGCCCGCAGCGCGGACGATATCGGCAGTTCAACCAGATCGGCGCGGAGGTCTTCGGGCTCACGGGCCCGGATATCGATCTGGAGCTGATCCTGCTGACGGCGCGCCTCTGGCGCGATCTCGGCTTGCATGGACTGCGACTTGAGATCAACAGCCTGGGCGATCCCGACGAGCGCCGCGTCTACCGCGAGCAGTTGGTCGCCTATCTGGAGGCGCGTCGCGATCACCTGGACGCCGAGAGCCTGCGACGCCTGGCGACCAACCCGCTGCGGGTCCTGGACTCCAAACATCCAGAGACGCAAAAGGTCGTCGCCGATGCGCCAACCCTGATGGATCACATCGGCGAGGCGAGTCTCAGCCATTTCAACGGCATCCGTCACGGCCTGGACCAGGCGGGGATCCCCTACCGGCTCAATCCACGCCTGGTGCGGGGTCTGGATTACTACAACCGGACCGTTTTTGAGTGGATCACCGACGAGCTGGGGGCTCAAGGCACGGTCTGTGCTGGTGGCCGCTATGATGGACTGGTCGAGCAACTGGGAGGTCGGGCGACGCCGGCGGTGGGCTTCGCCTTGGGGCTGGAGCGCCTGGTCGAGCTGCTGACGCTGGCCGGTCATGTCGCCGAATCGCCGATCGACGCCTATCTGGTCGCGGTCGGAGAGCCCGCCCAGGCGCAATCTCAGATCCTGGCCGAGCAGCTGCGCGACGCACTCCCTCGGCTGCGCCTGATGACCCACTGCGGCGGCGGCAGCTTCAAGAGTCAATTCAAACGCGCCGACAAGAGCGGCGCGCGCTTCGCGCTGATCCTCGGCGAGGCCGAATTGGAGCAGGGCATCGTCGGCGTGAAGCCGCTCCGCGACGAGAGCGGGCAGCAGGAGCTGGGCTTCGATGAGCTGATCGCATTCTTAAGCCGGCACACCGCAGAGCGAATGGGCGAGCCCGACACCGATCCGAGCCGAATCCGAACCCAGATCCAAACCTGAATCCGAATTTGAGCCCGGGCCAGACCCAGGCCAGGGCACGCGCGAACGCTCAGTTCCGGCGGACAACACCGCCCGGACACCCCAATCACGACGGAGAAGCAATTGAGCTACGAAACCGATGACGAAAAAGTCGAGGCCATCAGGCGCTGGTGGAAGGAGAACGGCGTCGCGATCGCCGCCGGTATCGCCATCGGACTGGCCGCCATCGTGGGCTGGCGCACCTGGGGCGACTATCGCGACAGCGTCGCCGGGGAGGCATCCTCCGTCTTCAATCAGGTGCTTGCCAATGCGGCCAGCGGCCAGATCGAGGCGACGATCGCACAGGCCGGTAAGCTGAACGACGAATTCGCCTCGACGCCTTACGCTGCACTCGGCACCCTGGTCGAAGCCAAGGCGCTCTACGAATCCGGACAGGCCGACGCCGCCATGACGGCTCTGAGCCGCGTGATCGAATCCGCGCCGGATCCGGCACTGGCCACCGTCGCGGCGCTCAGACTCGCGCGGATACAGGTATCCGAGAACCAATTGGACGCCGCGGCCAAGACCGTCGACGAGCATGACACCAGCCCCGAGCTCGCC
>JBGSKP010000239.1:0-4159 GCA_041741175.1 Thiocapsa sp.
GCCGCCATCGCCTGCTCGGCCCGCGCCCGATCGGCGGCCCCGGAGATCACCGCCCAAGACTGCGCCAGGGCATCGATCCGACATTCAGCATTGGACTGTGAGCCGAGCGGCAGACCCGCATCGTCGTAGGCACGGCGGTACCAGGCGCCGTCCCAACCGCTCTCTTCCAGCGCCGACACCAGCGCCTCGCGGTAGTCGCGATAGGCGGCAAGCCGCACCGCGTCGCCGCGCTGCACGCAAAACGGCAGGAAATTCTCGATGATGCGGTAGAGAAAGAAACCCAGCCAGACGCTCTCCCCGCGTCCCTCGCGCCCGACCCGATTCATGCCGTCGTTCCAGTCGCCGGTGCCCATCAGCGGCAGACCATGCGCGCCGCGGGTCAGTGAACGATCGATGGCGCGACAGCAGTGTTCGTAAAGATCCGCTGACTCGCCGCTGTCCTCCGGCAGGAGGTAGGCTTCGTCGTCGCCCTGTGCGAGGAGCGGTGCAGTGAGAAAAGGCGCCAACTCATCCAAGATCGCCACATCGCCGGTCACCCGGATGTACTCGGCGGCCACTTCGGGAAGCCACAGCAGATCGTCCGAGAAACGGGTCCGCAGACCGCGCTCCAATGGGGCCGGATGCCACCAGTGCAGGACATCACCCTCGCGAAACTGATGCGCGGCGTGCAACAGAATCTGCGCGCGGGTCAGATCCGGGCGCAGTCCGACCAGGGCTACTGCGTCCTGCAACTGGTCGCGATAGCCGAAGGCGCCGCCGGACTGGTAGAAGGCCGAGCGCGCCCACTGGCGGCAGGCGAGATTCTGATAGGTCAGCCAGCCGTTGAGCATGAGATCGATGGCCAGGCTCGGGGTCTCGACCCGAACGGCGCCGACCAGGTCGGTCCAGAAGCCGGTGACTTCGGCGAGTGCCTGCGCGACGGCCCCAGGTCGGCGATAGCGGGCCAGAAGATCCGCCAGCGCTGTCTCGTCGCGGCACTCACCGAGCAGAAAGACACAGTCGGCCGTCTCCCCGGGGGCCAGATCGAGTCTGAGCTGCTGCGCGAAACAGGGTTCAAGATCCGCCCCGGCGACAGGCTCCAGGTCAGCCCCCGAGAGGATGGCGCGGGGAGAGGTCAGATCCCCGTGTCGGCCGATAAACGCGACCCGATCACAGGTAAAGCTGCCCTCCTGCTTCACCTGGCTGGCCTCGGCCTGTGCGGCGGCAAAGACAACCGTACCGGAGAAGTCGCCGGCGGCCGGATTGGTGGCACGCAGCGCATCGAGCTCGGCATCGAAGGCCGTCACGATGGCGCTTGGCGAGGTCGGTTGGCTGGCCATCACCAGATGCTGATAGGAGAAAGCCGACAGGGACACCGGCTGCGCCCCGCGGTTGGTCAGCCGCAAACGCAGGATGCGAACCGCGTCGTTGCGCGGCATGAAGAGAATCGTGTCCTGCTCCAGGCCCAGATAGTTGCATTGGAATCGGGAATAGCCGAAACCATGGCACACCGCATAGTCCACGGGCGCCGGCCGCGGACCGGGCAGCGGTGACCAGATCTCGCCGCTCGTCTCGTCGCGCAGATAAAACGCCTCGCCGTGCGGATCGCTCACCGGATCGTTGAGCCAGGGCGTGAGCCGGTTTGCCTGACTGTTGCGACACCAGGTATAGCCGGCGCCCGTCTCGCTGATTAGAAAGCCGCCGTGCTCATTGGCAACCACGTTGATCCAGGGCTGGGGCGGCCGACGCAATCCGGTGCCCTCCCAGGGCAGGCGCACCACATACTCGCGACCGTCCGACGAGAAACCACCATAGCCGTTGAAGCAGCGAAGCCCGGCGCCGCCCGGCGCGATCGGCTCGGGGTCAGACGCCGACCCCGACGCCGCAATGATCTCCTCGGGTCTGGCTTGGGCCGGGACCGGCGCCGGCGTCGATGAGTGTCCCAAGAACGGCCGAATCAGATTCAAGGCCGCTTCGCGTTCCTGCGCCACACCGGTTAGGAAGAGCAGTTCGACCTGCCCGCCCGGTGCCAGCTCGATGACGACTCGCAGGCTGAGCACCGGATCGAGCACGCTGCCCAATGCGCCTGAAAGCGGAGCCTCGCAGGCCAGAGCCGCCGGGGCACTCGGGGTGCCGCCGCGACCAAGAAAACGACGGCGATCGGTCTCCCAATCGACCGGCGACGCGCCCGCCTCGTCCTGCCCCCCCTCGTAGACCAGGCTGTGCACGAGCCAGGGCGATTGCTCGGCGGCAGCGCGGGGGCGGCGCCAGGCCAGCAGCGCACCCGAGTCGGCATCACGTTCGGTCTGAACGAACAGTTTGCTGAAGGCCGGATGAGCGGCATCGGCGTTCGGGTCGTTCAGGACGACCTCCAGGTAGCTGGTGATCTCGATCCGGCGGGTCCGCCCGGATCGATTCCACAGACTCACACGCCGCTGTTCCAGATCGACGAAGGGATCGACTGTGACCGCCATGACGGCGCCGATGTCCTCGTTCTCGCGCTCCAATTCGACACGGCCATCAACGCCTCGGCATTGATAGACGGCGGCCGGAGTACGGGTTGGCTGGTAGCCCATGGACCAGAAGCGCCCGCTGTCCAGATCACGCAGATACAAAATCGAGCCCAGATCATCCATAACCGGATCGGTGCGCTGGCGGGTGAGCGCGAGCCCCTGCCAAGTCGAGGCGCCGCTGCCGACCTCCGAGATGGACAGCCCATAGCGTCCGTTCGACAGCCGGTGGACAAGCGGCGGCTCCAGGTCGGGCCGGGTGAAACGATCAGTGTCCATCGGTGCTCTCCAGTGACAGGCTCGCAAGGCAAAACAGCGATTATAAAAAACCAACCGCCTGATTCAGCGACTGACCACAACCTCTGCCGGCAAGACGCGAATCACCACCTCGCTCGCGGTGAAGTCGGTCGTGGTCGCGCCGTTCACCGACACGGACCGCAGCGGCCGGTCGCCGGGCGGGGCAAACCGGATACCGCCCGGCGGCAAGCGCCCCGTCGCATCGAGTGTCAGGGCCATGGTTCCATCCAGATTCAAGCGCAAACTGAAATCCAACTGCCCGTACCAGGTCGGCAGTGAACTCACCCCGACCGGACCCCCGGCGAGCCACTGCTCCGGAATCCCGGCACAGAGCACCAACGACTGATCGGCCTCGCGCTCGTAGGCGAAAAGGTCGCGGAAGACCAGGATGTACTCGGCGCTGATCCAGGCGTGGGGCAGATCACCCTGATGGCCGGGTGTGCGCGGATCGCGCCAGATGATCTCAGGCCACTGATGCCACGCTGGCGGGCGGCGGTCGGTGAAGAGAACGCGCAGCAGCTCGTGCGCCTCGCCGCGCCGGCCCAGCCGGAGCAGGGCACCGGCAACGCGGATCTCGTAAGGGCTGTAGTTGATCCAGTCGACCTGGTGGCTGTGCATCGCGCGGAAGCGCTCCAGCAACGATTCGAAGGTGCGGGCCAGGGCCGCCGCCGGCAGGTTGTGGGTCTCGTCGATCAGGGTCAGGGCAACTGCGATCGCGGTCGGGTCGGCGTCCGCCCATTCCACCGAGCCCGGAATGAAATCGATCCCGCGCTCACGCATGGTCAGCTCGATCGAGGCATAGAGCGTGCCGCGAAAATCATCGCAGAGCCGCGTCAAGCGCGCCTGCTCGGCCTCCTCGCCGAGGATCCCGGCCAGCCAGGCCGCGTCCTTGAGGCCGCGCACTGCCCACAGATCGTCCCAGTAGGCATGCACCGGCTGCGCAAGATAGCCCTCGTGGCTCACCGACTCGGGCAGGAGACCGAAACAGGCCAGGCGCTCGGGCGTGCGATAGTCATCGGTGAGACGCTGCGCGCGCAGCTGTTCCAGTTGCGTAACTGTCCGACAGACGGCAGGCCAGAGATCGGCGGCAAGCTGCAGATCGCCGGTGAAGCGAACGGGCTCGGCGACGGCGAAGATCAGCTCGCCCAGGCTGTCGTGCTCGGCCAGCCAGTCGGGGCCGTCGCGATCGACACAGCAGGGCACATAGCCGTTCTCGGCCTGAAAACGGGCGTACCAGCGGATGAAGTCGATGGCCTCGGCCGGACGGCCCAGACGCAGCAGGGCGGCCGACATTACCGCACCGTCGCGGATCCAGGACCGCGTATAGCGGCGCGGACCGGGCTGCAGGGCGGGGCCGTCGCGATTGATGAGGA
>JBGSKP010000240.1:0-6645 GCA_041741175.1 Thiocapsa sp.
GGCGTTTCATCACGTCCAGGCCGCGCGCCTGGCAATAGCGCACGGCAAGGATCACGCCCTCGGGTGTTTTGGCGTTGGGGAAGATCGAGTCGGCGAGCACCGCCCAGGTTCCGGCGTCCAGGCCGATCTCGGCGAGGACGCTCGGGGCGACCGGGAGGCGGCTGGGGACGAGCGAGCTGGTCAAGGCGTGGTTCGGGTTGCTGCGGCGCGTGGCCATGGTGTGGTCTCCATCGGGTGGGTGAACCCGAGGAGACGCACCTCTCCCCCGGGGAGCGGCAGTCTCCCCGGGACGGGTGAGCCGGCAGGGCCGGCGGTTGGTTTCGGCTGTGTTCGGGCAAACGCCCGGGGTCAGCGGCCCCGTCGGTCGGTCTCGTGCAGGGAGAACCGAACGGATGACGCGTGAATCGCCTGTCCGCAGCGGACCGTGCGGGTCACGGATGCGGTCGGTCCTCAGGGGACAGGGGAATCGATGGGGTTCGGAGGGGGAGGCCGCACGAGCGTGCGGAGCGACACGGTGCGGTGTCGATCGTCGGGGTAAGGTCGGTGGGTTGCGGAGCGTTCGATGGAGACGGACGCACGATCGGCCCGGATGGCCGTCGTCGGCACCCTGAAGGCGTGTGGCCTTCGCAGCGACCGCGTGCGATCGGGTGGAGGTGGTTTCGGCTGTTACGTCCGGGCGGACGTTTCGGCTCCCGGTGAGCCGCGGCCAGCTACCGCGTAACTATTCCAGCGCAGGCGCACGGCGAATGCAAGGCCGTGATCTGGTCGAAAAGCAGCGTTTCGGAGGTCTTTTCCCCGGTGCGAGCGCGTTCGGGTCCGGGCTAGGCTGAAGACTCCGATCAGCCGCAAAGAGCATCCCCATGCCCGCCCCGAGAGGTTACAGCCGCCCCGAATTCCACGTCCCCGTCACCCTGCAATCGGCACATGCCCACCGCGTCGTCGGCCGCAGCCTGATCCGTGTCGCGCGCGCCCTCTACGGGATCGACGTGGTGCTCCACGCGATCGGCGATGCCCGGCAGATGGAAGAGGTCGAGGGCCTGGTCGATGGCCTGCTCGGCGCCTTCGCCGAGCGGTTGGATGCGGAAATCGCCCGCGTGGAGGCATTGAAGAGTGCCAACGGCATCGCCGCCGTGCCGCGCTACACCAACCCGAGCCGGGTGACCTTCCGCATCTCCTCGCCCCAGCTCTCCCAATACGCCAATCTGATCCAGGCTCTCGATCGACTCACCGTCGGCATCGACACCCTCTGGCTGAGCGGCCTCTTCAGCAACCGCCAACGCGCCGATGCGGTCTACACCTGGCGCAACGAGCTCCTCTCCGTCGGTCGACGCATCGTCGAGATCGAAGCGCGTGCCCGCGATTTCGCGCGGCGCCAAGGCAAGGAGGAGGAGATCGCCGCCGGCGATGCCGCAGCGACCTCCGTGGTGGTGTTGGACGAGGAGGGCGAGTTGGCGGGAGACGAGGAGGAGATTGCCACGTAATCCGCTTCCCCGACGCTCCGTAGATCCGGTCATGGCGATCGCCGACGTTCGCCTGTTGTCCTGTGCCTGCGGTTCGAGCGTCAGGCAGGCAGGCCACTTGATCGGAGTCGGCGTCGTCGACTCGTCACCAAGCCCGCGTCGCCGTCGTTGCGCGGTCGCCCCGTGAGGCGGTCCCCGGCCATTACGGGGTCGGCACAGTCTGGTCCAGCCACTGAACGACGGTCTCGATCAAGGGCTCTTCATATCCCCCGAAGAAATGGTCTGCGCCGGGGATCTGCACCTGATGATAGCCGGGGTTCGCAGCGGCAGTCTCGGCGCGCTCCCGGGCCCCCGAGACGACCGCCGGCAGATCATTCTCGCCGAACAGGTCGAGCATCGGGATGGTGATCCTGCGCACCAATTCGACGTTGTCGCGACCGGCCTGAAGTCCGCTGCTGGACATGCCGATGGCCACATAAGCATCGACGTCGTCGGGACGGGCGGCGAGGGCGTCGTTGACCATGGTGGCGCCGAGACTGTGCGCGACGATGACGATGCGCTCGGCGCCATGTGCATTCAGATAGGCGACGGCGGCAGCGAGGCGGGGAGCACTCTCGGCGATGAGCGGCGCGTAATCGGCCCCGGTCGCCTCGTTCGCCAGGACCGGCATCTGAATGGCGAGGGTGCTCCATCCGTCGCGGGGCAGACCGGTGCGCAGCGGATAGACCACCTGTGGCCAGTTGGGGTGAACGCCGATGCCGTGCACGATGATCGCACCCCGGCCCGCGTCCTCTTCGGCCTCGGTATAAAGCCCGAGGAAGGTCGCCTCGCCGGCCGTGAGATCGACGGCCTCGCCGTCCATCAAGCTGTCGACGATCTGCTCGCGCCAACGCAGCTCTTTGCCGAAATCCGAGCCGGTCGCTTGGATCGGCGCAGCGGCGGTGTCGGCATATACAGGTCCGCTCGGACTCGCAACGACCAAGGCGAGCAAGATGGACAGGGTGGGCAGGGTGGTCGGTGTCTTCGTCATCGGTTGGCCTCCTGTGGTGTGCGGGTCTCGGTGCGGCGGGGCGCATCTTCTCGACACCACCGCCCCGTGTAACCTTGCGAGTCTCCTCGGGTTCAGGCGCATCGCCCTTTTCGGTTCGGAGATGCTCTGTGCTCCGAACGATCACCATAGACCGAGGCCGGGCTTGTCGCGAGTCCGGCTCTCTTCGATCCGGTCCCGCCGGAACGCGGTGCTCGAGGGGCGGCAGATCAGCGGCGGGCCAATACCCAATCAAGCCGCACAGGCTCGGTCATCGGGCGTCCTCACTGCTCCTCTCCGGGTCAGTGGGGCGAGCCAGCCCCAGTGCCGCTTGGCCTCGCAACCGGTCAGTGCCGGAGAGATCGCGAGTGACCGGTCCATCATGTTATGTGAAGCTTCACATAACAGGATCTATGTGAAGGTCCAAATTATGTGAAGAGCAAGAGCCGGCTCTGGCGTAGGTCTGGCCCAGAGCCGACAAGAGCTTCACATAATTTAGAGCGCCTCGAGGAACCGACGCAGATCGTCAGGCGGCCGGTATCGTGCGGGCAGGTTGGCCGGTTCCTGGAGTCGCGCGAGCGCCTGCTCTTTCATGGCCAGGTTGGCTTCGACGTACTGGTGCGTGGTCGCGGTGGATTCGTGCCCCAACCACAGGGCAATGACATTGAACGCGACACCGGATTGGAGCATCGCCATCGCGGTCGTATGTCGACTATGCCGAGTTCGGCATAGGAGGCACTATTCCGAGTCCCGGACTATTACCCGGTAATTGGATCTTCCCAGCATTTACCAGCACATAACCGACGTCAACTCGGCATAGTCTTGACTCCGATCACTGTCCCAGTCAGGGGATCAGGAGTCAGCCATGAAGACCATCGTCAACGGTCAAATGACCTTATCGCGGCCACTGGAAGGCCCACTCGCACCCTATATCGCCTCGTTTGCGCAGTGGATGAGTGAGCAAGGTTATTCCTCTTGCTCGTTGCAGCGTCAAGTTCGGCTCGCGTCGGACTTCAGTCGGTGGCTCGAGCAGAACGGCGTCACGCTACAGGGCCTCTCGTCCCTGCATCCGGAGCAGTACCTCAGCCATCGAGCCCATAAAGTCTGTATTGGCAGGGGTGATGCAGCTGCGCTGCGGTATCTGATGGCATTCCTGCTTCAGGCAGAGGCGATCCCTGCAGACGAGGAGCCGGCGGCTGCAACGACACCGGTGGAATGCTGTGTGGAGGAATTCGAACGGTATCTCCGCGAAGAGCGGGCACTGGCCAGCGCGACCGTCGTCAACTATTTGCCCTTCGTCCGTGAGCTGCTGACGCAGCGCTTTGGGAGCTCGGAGGTGCAACTCGGTGAGTTGCGCGCCAGCGACGTCGTTGGCTTTGTTCAGCGGCGGGCCCACCAGCTTCACATCAAACGGGCAAAGCTCATGGCAACAGCGCTGCGCTCCTTCCTCCGGTATGCCCGCTACCGCGGAGATCTCACCCTTGATTTGGCCGCGGCGATTCCACCGGTGGCCAATTGGTCGATGACGTCGATTCCCCGGGCGATCGCCGATGATCAAGTGCACGCGTTGCTCGCCAGTGTCGATCGGTCCACCGCCATGGGGCGTCGCGACTATGCCATTCTGCTGCTTCTGGCGCGATTGGGTTTGCGCTCGAGCGCAGTGGTGTTTCTCGAACTCGATGACATCGATTGGACAGAGGGCTCGCTCGGCGTGTGCGCGAAGGGCGGGCGGCGCATCACGTTACCCTTGCCGGCCGATGTTGGTGAGGCGATCGTCGCCTATCTCCAGCACGGGCGACCACACAGCGGCAGCCGGCGCCTATTCTTGCGCCACAAGGCCCCGGTGCGCGGTTTTTTGAGCCAGTGCGCGGTCGGCTCGGTCGTTCAGCATGCGATCGAGCGCGCAGGCGTTCAAGCGCCGACCCACGGCACCCATCAGTTTCGCCACGCGCTGGCCACCGGGATGCTGCGCGGCGGCGCCTCGCTGATCGAGATCGGCGAGTTGCTCGGTCACCGCAGTCCCGAGACCACCAAGATCTACACAAAGGTCGATGTCGAAGCGTTGCGGGCGCTGGCCCTGCCATGGCCGGGGAGTGGGAAATGAACACGCTCCGGGAGGCCGTTCAAGACTACCTGGTCCTGCGTCGGGACCTTGGGTTCAAACTGCGCGAGGCGGGCAAGGGGCTGTTGTGTTTCGTCGGTTTCATGGAGCAGCACGGCGCCACCTCTATCACCCATGCGTTGGCTCTCGACTGGGCTCAACAAGGCTGCGCCGGCCAGCCTCGGACGGGGGCGCGGCGCTTGAGCTTCGTGCGCGGTTTTGCCCGTTATCGTAGCGCCACCGATCCTCGCACGCAGATCCCGCCCACCGGGTTGCTGCCCTTCCAACACAAGCGGGCACGACCGTATTTGTACTCGGACGAAGAGATCGAACGCTTACTTCGCGCCGCGCTCGACATGCCGCACCGCTACGAACGCGGTGCCTTGCTTCCCCGGGTCTACTATTGCCTGTTCGGGCTGCTGAGCGTCACCGGTCTGCGACTCGGCGAGGCGCGTAATCTGGAGCTGCAAGATGTCGATCTCGAGGCAGGGATGTTGACCGTGCGCGGTGCCAAGTTCGGTAAGACGCGCCTGGTGCCCTTGCACACCTCGACCTGCCGGGTGCTGGCAGAGTACCTGGCCAGGCGCCAGGAGCATTGGGCCGGGCGGGCGGTGTCGTCCTACGTGTTTGTCTCGAGCCGGGGCAACCGACTCGACAACGGACAGATCCACCGGGCCTTCTATGCGTTGTCCCGGCAGGTCGGTCTGCGCGGTGCGTCCGAGAGTCACGGACCGCGACTCCATGACTTGCGTCACCGCTTCGCCACGAACACCCTGCTCAACTGGTATCGCGACGATCAGGACCCTGAACGGCGCCTACCCCTGTTGTCCGCCTATCTTGGTCACGTCCACGTCAGTGACACCTATTGGTATCTGAGCAGCTGGCCGGAGTTGATGCAAGAAGCGATGAGTCGACTCGAGCACCGCTGGGAGGGTCAGCGATGACCGAACCGAGCTTTGCTCCTCTGTTGGAGCGTTTCTTCACCCAGCGCTTGATGCAACAACGCCAGGTCAGTGCGCACACCATCAGCTCCTATCGCGACACCTTCCGCCAGTTGCTGAAGTTCATCCAGCAGCGTCTGCATAAGGCGCCCTCGCAGCTGATGTTCGAGGAGATCGACGCCCCTTTGATCGGGGCCTTTCTCGAGCATCTGCAGCAGCATCGCCGGCTCGGCAGCCGCAGTCGTAATCTGCGCCTGACGGCGATCCGCTCCTTTTTCCGCTACGCCGCCTTTGAGCGGCCGGAGCATGCGGCGCAGATCCAGCGCGTACTCGCCATCCCCTCTCAGCGCTTCACCCGAGCTTTGGTCGCGTTTCTCACGCGCGCGGAGGTCGATGCCTTACTCGGCGCACCGAACCGCGGTACTTGGTTCGGCCGACGCGATCACGCCTTCCTCTTGGTGGCCGTGCAGACGGGACTGCGTCTGTCGGAAATGACCGGACTGAAACGCGAGGACATGACACTCGGTACCGGCGCTCATCTTCGTGTGATCGGCAAGGGCCGCAAAGAACGGTGCATACCGCTCGCCAAGCCAACGGTCGCCGTCCTGAAAACCTGGTTACGCGAACCGCAACGAGGGGATGAGAACATCGTGTTTCCGAACGCCAGAGGCGGTCGTCTTAGCCCGGACGGCGTTCAGTATCTGCTCGCCAAACATTGCGTCGCAGCGGCAACAGTCTGTCCGTCGTTGAAAAACAAGCATGTTACCGTCCACTGCCTGAGACACACGATGGCTATGGATCTGCTGCAGGCGGGTGTAGAACGCTCTGTCATCGCGCTGTGGCTAGGACACGAGTCGGTGCAAACGACCCAGATCTACCTCGATGCGACACTTGCGATGAAGGAACAGGCGCTCGCGAAAGCGACGCCACTCACTGGCCAACCGACTCGGTACAAGCCAACGGATGAGCTGCTCGATTTTCTCAACGGCTTGTAGGGTCCTGAAAACTATGCCGAGCGATGGACCGGTTCCACGTGTGCAGGGATCTGAAAACGCAGATCAAACGAACGTCGCGCGTGGAGCACTCGGCATAGTCCGGGGCTCGGAATAGTGTCGA
>JBGSKP010000241.1:0-1957 GCA_041741175.1 Thiocapsa sp.
GGTGGCCTGGACATCGACGGCAACGGCGATCTCGTCGCCGGGCCGCGTCGTCTGCGGAAGATCCTCGGGAAGCGGCACGGCACGCACCGACTGGGCGATGCCGAGTTCGGCTGGATCGATCTCGAAGGATTGCTCCTCCGACATCTGCTGATAGTTGAAACAGGTGCCCTTTTGACGCAGCGAGGGGATCACGCCGCCTTCCACCCCGCGGATCAGCAGTGCCGAATGGAATCCGGCATGTCGGGCCAGCAGGGCATAGATGCGCGGGTAGGGTTTGTGGACGTAACCGGTCACCAGATGGGTGTGCCTGCGGCCGTGGATCGGCCGGGCCAGCACCTCGACCGTGGTGATGGCCTGGCGCTTGACGATCGTCGAGCGCAGATCCACCAGATTGTGCAGCGGGGCACAGAAGGCGCGTTGATCGACATAGCTCCAGCCGATCCCGGGGTCGGCCAGTCGGTCGGCCGCCTCCACCGGCGTGAGATCCACGGGCACGCCCGCGGCGTCCAGGATGTGCCGGTGTGTGACGCCGAATTTGGGACCAACTGCATGGGCACTATGGCTAATCGCCGGGACGCGGCACTCGGCGAGCAGGGGCATCAGGAAGGGCGATGCCGGCAGGCAGCGGTTATAGCCGTCGTAGGGGTCGGCGATGTCGACGACGTCGTCGACGTCGGCCACGACATGGCCGGTTGCCTGGCGGACAGCATCCAGGATGCCCTTGAGCTCCTCGTCGGTCTCGCGCTTCATCCGCAGGGCGATCAAAAAGATGCCGGCCTGTACCGGATCCACGGCATTGTCCAGGATCGCGCTCATACCGCCGCACGCCTCTTCCATGGAGATATCCTTGGAGAGTTCCGGACCGGTCGCGATTCGCTGGATGATGGAGCGCATCTGGATCTTGGCGTCGCTCGATGCGCTGGCCTGACTCGTCATGATTGTCCTCCGGGACGTTGGGGGGCTGGGCGCCGACCGGCAGAACTCATCTTCGCACCCGGTCGTTACGACTTGCCCGTCATTTTGGTGGCTAAAGCAGGGGATCTCAACGCGCCCGCGGGGCGCCGCTTGGTGGAAGATACGGCAGAACCCTATCCGGAGTCGAAAGACATGTTGCATTCCGCTCGTCTGTCAGGGCTTGCGCCGAGCCTTCTCGCGCTGTGTCTTCTCGCCGGCTGCGCGACGCTGAGCGCACCCTGGATGGCGCCGGAGGTGGCCTTGATCGGTGTGCAACCCAGGATCCTGGGTGTGGATCGCCAGGCGTTTCTGGTGAATCTCAGTGTGAAAAATCCAAACGACCGCGCCCTTCCGATCAAGGGTCTGAGTTATCGCGTCCTGCTTGAGGGCCAGCCACTCGCCGAGGGTTCCAGCAGACTCGCGCACACGATTCAGCCGGGAAACACGGAACAGGTCGACCTGGAGGTCAGCAGCAACCTGCTCGCCCTGATGCCCGCGTTGCCGCAATGGCTGCTGAACGGAAAGGCGCTGAGCTGGACGGTGAGCGGGATCGCCGACGTGGACGCTGCCGGTCTGCGCGTCCCGTTACCCTTTCGCTACAGCGGGGAGATCGATCCGGCGGCCTTGATCGCGGGCCTGCTGCGTTAGCGGGGATTTGGCGGCATGGCTCGGGCTGTTGGGCCCGTGCGGTATGTGTTTTATGGAAGCCGTTGAATGTCAAACCGAGGTGGGCCTATGACTGTGGTTCTGGATCACGCGTGACCAGCGCACGCGCCATTGCAATCGCGTGCTCCACCGACGAGATCCAGTGATCGGAGAAGTGCTCCGGATCGCTCAGCCAGCCGAGTGTGCTGGATACGGCGTCGGCGAGCCCATCGGCCTCGTCTGCCACGGCACTGGCGATGATGTCGCCGATGCCTGGCCGGCAGGGGTGCGTCGCCTCGCCGAGTGCCTCGTCGAACGCGCGGCCGATGGCTTCGTGTTGCGCATCGTCGATTCGGGC
>JBGSKP010000242.1:0-3488 GCA_041741175.1 Thiocapsa sp.
TCCGGAGCCGGAACCGGCCCCGGAGCCCCTGCCAGAACCTGCGCCCGAACATTTCGCGCCCCCTGAGCCGCAGCGCCCCTGCCTCTTCATCGTCCACATCACGCCCGAGCTGGCCTCGGTTGCCAAGGTCGGTGGGCTGGCCGACGTGGTCTTCGGTCTGAGCCGCGAGCTGGCGATCCGCGGCAATCATGTCGAGATCATCCTGCCGATGTACGCGACCCTGCGGCACGACCAGATCTTCGAGATGCACGAGATCTACACGGATCTCTGGGTTCCCTGGTACGACGGCGCCATCCACTGCACGGTCTTCTTCGGTTTCGTGCACGGACGCAAGTGCTTCTTCATCGAGCCGCACTCGCAGGACAACTTCTTCAACCGCGGCAGCATCTACGGCTTCAAGGACGACGTCCTGCGCTATGCCTTCTTCTCGCGCGCCGCGATGGAGTTCCTCTGGAAGGCGGGCAAGCATCCGGACGTCATCCACGTGCACGACTGGCAGACCGCCTTGGTCCCGGTGTTCCTCTACGAGTTTTACCAGCCGCTCGGGATGACCCATCCGCGGGTCTGTCTGACCATCCACAATTTCGCCCATCAAGGGGTCACGGGCGTGGAGATCCTACACGCGACCGGACTGCATCGGCCGGAGCGCTTTTTCAATCAGGACCGGATGGCCGACAACACCTACCCCAAGGCGCTGAATCTGCTCAAGGCCGGGATCGTCTATTCCAATTTCATCACCACGGTCTCGCCGCGCTACGCCTTCGAGACCAAAGACCAAGGCCAGGGCTTCGGTCTGGAGTCAACGCTGCATACCCATCAGATGAAATACGGCGGCGTGGTCAACGGCATCGACTACGACATCTGGAACCCCGAGATCGACCATCAGATCCCGGTGCGCTACAGCGTCGAGAGCATCGACGGCAAGTACGACAACAAGCGCGCCTTACGGCATCGCCTGATGCTCGCCGACAACGAAAAGCCGATCGTCGCATTCATCGGCCGACACGACCCGCAAAAGGGTCTGGACCTGGTACGTCACGCAATCTTCTACACCCTGGAGCGCGGCGCCCAGTTCGTGCTGCTCGGATCCAGTCCGGATGAGCGCATCAACGGCGATTTCTGGGGCCTCAAACGGATGCTCAACGACAGCCCCGACTGTCATCTGGAGATCGGCTTCGACGAGGATCTGTCGCATCTCATCTATGCCGGGGCCGACATGATGCTGGTGCCGAGTCGCTTCGAGCCCTGCGGCTTGACCCAGCTGATCGCGCTGCGCTACGGAACTGTCCCGGTGGTCAGGGAGGTCGGCGGGCTCGCCGACACCGTCTTTGACAAGGACCATTCGCACCGCCCGCTGCATGAGCGCAACGGGTATGTCTTCCGTGACTTCAACAATGCGGGCCTGGAGTCTGCCCTCGGGCGTGCCATCGCCTGCTATCGCAATCATCCCGAGCATTTCCGGGAGTTGATGAAGAACGGCATGCGCAGCGACTATTCCTGGAACACGCCCGGCCAGGATTACCTCAACATTTACGACTACATCCGCGAGGGTTGACGCCCGTCACACCACGCGCCCCGCCACATTCCGCAAACGCAGGCCACCCGATCGCTGCGCCGACGCAGCGGTCGGTGGCAAGGAGACCATCGGTTCGATGAAGATCTACAATCTTTTTCCGCGGCTCGCCGGACATTTCGTCGACTGGACGGCACATCTGGAACGGGCCGCCGGCATGGGTTTCAACTGGATCTTCGTTAACCCGATCCAGGTTCTCGGCGAATCCCGCTCGCTGTACTCGATCGCCGATCACTTTGCGATCAACCCGACGTTCGTCTCCCCGACGTCGAAGCACACGCCCGATGATCAGGTCCGCGCCATGATCGCAGTGGGCGAGCGCCTCGGACTGTCCATGATGATCGACCTGGTGATCAATCATTGCGCCAAGGATTCCCGGCTGGTCCAGGAGCACCCGGATTGGTTCGTGCGCGAGGGCAACGCCGTCGCCAGCGCCTTCTGTGTCGAGTCCGACGGCAACCGTGTCGTCTGGCACGACCTGGCACAATTCGACCACCGCGGCTCGCCGGATCGCGAGGGACTGCTGATCTACTGCATCGAGATGGTCGACTACCTGATCGGTCTGGGCTTTCGCGGCTTCCGTTGCGACGCGGCCTATCAGATCCCCAAGCCGGTCTGGGAACGCCTGATCGCGCACATCCGCAAGCGCCATCCGACTGTCGTCTTCGTCGCCGAGACGCTGGGCTGCTCGCCGGAGGAAACGCGCGACACCGCCTCCGCCGGCTTCGACGCCATCTTCAACAGTTCCAAATGGTGGGACTTCGAGGGCAGCTGGCTACTTGAGCAATACGACCTCACTCGTCGCGTCGCGCCCTCGATCAGCTTCCCCGAGAGCCACGACACCGAGCGGCTGTTCAGCGAATCCGGCAGCAACATCAACGTCATGAAGCAGCGCTATCTGTTCTCCGCGCTCTTTTCCGCCGCGGTGATGATTCCGATCGGATTCGAGTACGGTTTCAGACGCCGCCTGAGCGTGGTCGACACCCAACCCGAAGACTGGGAGGGGAGCAACGTCGATCTCACCGCATACATCGCCGAGGTCAACCGGATCAAAGACCGTTTCCCGGTCTTCCGGCAGGAGGGACCGATCGAGCGGCTCCATCATCCGAATCAGGCCATCCTCCTGCTGCGCAAAGGGTCCGACACGGGTCGTGACACGGCATTGCTCGCCTTGAACAAGGATCCCTGGAATCAGCAGCATCTGCGGATCGACGACATCTGCCAGGTCGCCCGTTCCCCGGACCCGTTGCTGGACGTCTCGCCCGAGACACCCATGGACCGAATCCCGACCCCCTTCGAGCTCGAACTCGGGCCCGGCATGGGACGTGTGTGGGCGACCCCGGCGATCCGCTCCGAGGGCGACTCCATCGCCCGACAAAGCTCGGCCGGCGACAGAGCGCAGGTCCCTTAAACCGGCGCGGTTCAAAAAAATGCTCAATTTTGACCCGCGTCGCCACACAGATCGGAGAAACCCTTACGCCCGACACAACACAAAAATGACGCATTTCGCTCTGGACGCGGTTTAAACCGCGGCCGGCACGGCATGGGGGGTTCGTCGCGAGACCCGGCAACTCGCGCCCGGTTGATCATATAAACAAGAACCGTTATCATTCCTCGCTCGTGAATCAAGGCATGGGCGGTCGACGGCCGCCCCCCGGACATCTTCATGGAGCGCTGAGCATGGGCGAGCACGACAAGGGGCAACAGGGTCAAGCGGGAGGGCCGATGGCTCCCGGCCAGCCGTCAATGGAGGGACAGCAGCAGGGCGCAAACCCGCAGGGCAACACACAAGGTCAATCGCCCTCGCCCCCCGGGGCGCAACAGGGCGTCTTTCCCGGTGGCCCTCAAGCGGGCATGGCCGGCCCCGGCATGGCAAGCCCCTATCCCGGCTTTCCCGGCCCGGGCGGCTACGGCG
>JBGSKP010000243.1:0-11393 GCA_041741175.1 Thiocapsa sp.
ATTCACGAGCGACACGCGACTCTCCCTCCGCCGCTGTTGGCGTGGTGCCCCTGGAGCCATGGTCATGCGCGCACTTCTCGTCAGTACGGTCGCAACAGGTGTCCTCCTCTTCGGGTTGATGGGGGCCCATACCTGGACATCCGTGCTCGGCACTCTCTCCACGCTGCATCGCACTCCCGTGGGACTCAATGCCAGCCCGAACGCGTTGCCGACCGCCGGCTTGGCCGCCGATGCGGAGACCCCCTCATGAGCGGCACGGTCGGGCGCGCGGCACATTCCCGGCGGGTGCAGCCCCAGCCCAACCTAGAGGATGCCGTATTCAGCGCCGAGTTGTTCGACCCGGCCCGCGAGTTGCGCATCCGCCATCGCGGTCGCCTGTATCGGCTGCGCCTGGCGCGCTCGGGTCACCTCGAGCTCGTCGGGCCGGCCCCGTCATCCTGACCGACCAACCTTTCTTCTTTCTTTCGGGAACCACGATGATCACCAAAAGCCTGGCTTGCGCTCTACTGTTTGGTCTCACTGCGGTTGCATCCGCGCAGACCGATCGGGTCGAACACTTCAAGGGCCTCCCGGCCGATACGCTTGAGCAGGCCGTCATGAACTTCTCCTCGTACAACAGCAAGCTGCAGACGGTCCTCGACAAGGGCAACCTGGACGGACAAGATCTCGCGACCATTCATGAGTTGACCTACACCATCGAAAACGCGCTCGCGAAGATCAACGTGGAGCTGAGCACCCTGGCCGGGACCTTGGAGGAGGTGCACATCGCCTCCGAAACCGCCGATATCGACAGGGTTAAGACCAAAGGACACGATTACCTTTCGATTGCACGGGAGCTTGTCCCCTGACCGACCGCTACGCATCGGTCGGCAGGCGCTCGCGCCGGATGCCCGAACTCATGTCTCGACGGTGACGGCGACCACCCATGGGCGATGGGGTGATACTTGGAGAAGCTCCTCTTTGAAGCGCCAAGGATAAGGTGCTGCGCGTCCAGTCGAGGAACCAATACGGCTCAAAGCCGTTGCAGCCTCCCGCCACCGGGATCGAGGCTCTCCCGGATCTCATGGAACCCCAAGTTGAGCGAAATCAGTGTCCTATGATATCGATCTCGGTAAACTTCCATTCGAACGCCTTTAACTCAATGGAAATCCGATGATTGATCAGAACCAACTCCTGCGCCTGCTCGGACTGCCGCAGATCGCCATCGACCGTGTCGAGATCACGGATGCCGATGTGCTGGATATTCATGTGCACAGTACCGAAGACGGCACGCAGTGCCAGCGCTGCGGCCGACGCATTACCGAGGCGCATGGGACTCGGCCAGGAACGGCGATTGCGCCATACGCCGATCTTCGAGCATCGCACGGAAATCGTCATTCGGCCCAAACGCGATCGCTGTGCGTCTTGCCACGATCATCCCACCACCACCCAACGGTTGGATTGGTACGACCCGCGCAGCGCCTTCACCCGCGCCTTCGAACACAGCCTGCTGCGCGCCTTGATCAACAGCACGCTGGAAGACGTCGCTCACAAGGACGCCGTGACCCCGGAGCAACTCGAAGGCATCCTCGATCGGTACATCCCGAGCGGGATCGATTGGACGGCGCTCCCGGCGTTGCCCGTGCTCGGGCTCGACGAGATCGCCTTGACCAAAGGCCACGGCAACTTCGTAGTCATCGTCAGCGCCCGGGTCGAGGACACCCTGAGCCTCCTCGCCGTGCTCAAAGACCGCAAGCGCGCAAGCGTCGAGGCGTTTTTGCGCACCATCCCCAAACCCGGGAGGCGCACCGTTCGGGTGGTGTGCACCGACCTGCACAGCGGCTTCATCGGCGCGGCCAAGGCCGTCTTCGGCAAACAGGTCGCCATCTGCGCCGATCGCTTCCATGTCGCGCGCCTGTACCGCGACGCCGTCGAGACCTTGCGCAAACAAGAACAGCGCCGGCTCAAGCAAATTTTGATGCGATTGCCCTGGTGCCCGCGATCGTTCCACGGCAATTCCACCGAGGCATTGGGCACGTAGGCGCGACATTTTGTCCCTTTGGCCAACTCATTTCGTGGCCATTTTGTCTCGGCGTTCGAGGCGGCACCGCGGCGATGGGCTTTTGCCTCACGACGAAAGAAACGACTCTGGCGGCTTGCCTCCAATGCGTCACCGGCCGCCGGCGAACGATCCGTTGCGCTGATGAGTACATGGCATCGATCGTGCACATTGACGATTCAATGCATCTATTCGGCTAAACTGGCGCTGCCGTAACGACAGAGCCGGCTGGATGGCTCAACCGCGACTGGCTCCATCGCATGTGAGCCTGGCGCTCCCTAACCTGACCCGCACAGGCCCGCATTTGGCCGTAGCCGGTCGCTACCTCGACAATCCATCGAACAGGCCATAACGATGCATATCAGTATCCTCCTGGTAAGTCTTCTTGGCATGGTGTTCATTGCCGCGGTATTCGCCTTTGTCGTTCTGAATTCGGGATCACGGGACGAGGACTATGGCGGCATTTCCAAACGTGGCTACGTCATTCGGCGCGGGTGGATGATAGGGCTGTGCGCCGCCGGGGTGCTGGTGAGCGTCTGGTCACTCATCCCGTTTCCACTGCAGGCATCCAACGCCGAGTCGCCCAGGATCATCCAGGCGGTCGGTCGGCAATGGTCATGGGAACTCGCATCGAACAGCGTCGAGGCCGGTGAGCCTGTCAGGTTTCGCGTGACCTCGCTAGACGTGAATCACGGATTCGCGATCTACGGACCGGACGACAAGATCGTCGCACAAACACAGGCGATGCCGGGCTATTTCAACGACCTCGACGTCACCTTCGAGCACGCCGGCAAGTATCGCGTGCTCTGTCTTGAGTATTGCGGTCTAGCACACCATAACATGATCGCCGAAATCGATGTAATGGAGGGGCGTTGAAATGACAACCTCGAAACTGGACTACGCGACCCCCGAAGCGCAGCGCGCGCCTGTCGTCAAGCTCTACCTCGGCATCGGTCTGATCGTCTTCGCCGGGCTGATGCTGGTCGGCGTACTGATGCGGGCTGCACAGGGCGCCACGATGATCTCCCTCGACCCCGATGTCTTCTATCAGTTGATGACCTTGCACGGCGCGGGGATGGTGGGCACGGCCGGATTGGCCGCACTCGCCGTCAACTGGTACTTCTTGAGCAAGTACGTACGGCTGAATCCGAAGATCTTCCTGGGGGCGCTGGTCTTGTCGCTGGTCGCCGTCGTCATGATTGTCGGCTCCATCCTGATCGTTAAGTTCGCTGCCGGGTGGACTTTCCTCTATCCGCTGCCCGCCATGTCACTCGGACTCTGGAGCAAGGGCGCGGCACTGACCTTTGTCGGGGGCCTATTACTGATGGGGGTCGCCTTTCTGTTGGTCTACCTCGACATGGGCTTCGCCATCGTGCGTCGCTACGGCAGCATTGCCCGTGCCTTGGGGTTGCCGATGCTGTTCGGCGGGGAGCCGATCGACGCAACGCACTCGCCCACGGTAGTGGCCAGCGCTATGGTGCTCATCGTCAATGTCGCCGGCATTGCCGTGGGCGCGGTCGTTCTGATCATGACGATGCTACATCTGATCTACCCGCCGCTCGCCCCCGACGCACTGCTAATGAAGAATCTTATCTTCTTCTTCGGCCATGTGTTCATCAACGCAACGATCTATTCGGCCGTGATCGCGGTCTACGAGATTCTGCCCCTGTATGCTAGACGCCCATGGGGTGTCTCGCGACCCTTTCTCGCGGCATGGTTCGCCGTGACGCTGATGGTGCTGGCGGTCTACCCCCATCATCTGCTGATGGATTTCGCGATGCCGCCCTGGATGGCGATCATGGGACAGATCCTCTCCTATACCAGCGGCATCCCGGTCCTGGTGGTGACCGCCTTCGGGGGGCTGATGCTCGTCTACCGATCGGGCATTCGTTGGGACGCCGCCTCCAGTCTGCTGGTACTGTCGCTGTTCGGCTGGGCGGCGGGAATCATCCCGGCGGTGATCGACGGCATGATTCACGTCAATCTGGTGATGCACAATACCCTCTGGGTGCCGGGCCATTTCCATTTCTATCTGCTGCTAGGCGTCTTGCCAATGGTGCTTGGATTCGCGAGCTACCTATGCGCCAACGGCCAGCAGGGACGTACCGGGCTTGTTGGGGTGGCGGTCTATGCCACTGGCGGAACCCTGCTCTGCCTGAGTTTTCTGCTGTCGGGGGCGCTCTCGGTGCCGCGTCGCTTCGCCGTGCACGAGGCGAGCTGGCAGTGGCTCGGCAACGTCGGCGCCCTGTCCGGCGGCCTCGTCCTGATCGGAACCCTGATGATCGCCGTGCCGATTCTGCTGAAGCTGCCGCGCGCGCGGCTGACCGGCACGGGAATCGGCGCACCCGCATGAGTCCGCGCACCCTGCTCTCCATGGCGTTGGCCCTGTGCCTGATGGCAGGGCTGCTCTGGCATAGCACCGCCGGTCTCTCCGCATTCACCTATGAGACCTTGCGCCAGACCCAGGCCATGCGCCAGCAACCGCCGGTCTCCGACTGGCAGTTGCAGGACGACCAGGGCAACCTCGTCCGGCTTTCGGACTGGGACGATCAGGTCCTGCTGGTCAGTTTCATCTTCACCCGTTGCACCTCGGTCTGCGGAGCACTCGGGGTCCGTTACCGTCAGCTCCAGCGCGCCATGGAAGCCGCTGACTCGAACCGGGTTCGTCTGCTGTCCGTCAGCATCGACCCTGCGTACGACACACCCGAGCGTCTCGCCGAGTATCGGAGACGCTTCGGCGGCACACCCATGTCCTGGACCATCGCGCGCCCGGCCGACGAGCAAATCCTGAGCACCCTGATCCGCGAGACCGGATTGCGGGTCATCCCCGACCGCATCGGCGGTTTCGCGCACAGCGACTCGCTCCATTGGATTCGAGACGGCCACTTGTTCCGCATCAGTGCTTGGACCGACCCCGCGCTCGAAGGCTTGATCACCGATGACGGGTGAACGGTGGCAGCAGTGGCCGCTCGCATTCACCCTGGCGTTCTGTGTCGCCGGGCTGATTCCCGTCACGGCGAGATTCTTCGAAGCGTCCATGCAGACACACATCTTGTTGCAGATGCCGCTGCTGGCCTTCTGCGGCGGTTACTGGGTCTATCGCTCCGAGCAACTGCAGACGTGGCTGGAACGTGCGGATCCCAGCGGAGGAGTCGCCCTGGTGCTGGGCAGCGGTTGGATGATCTACTGGATGCTCCCGCTCAACATGGATCTCGCGACCTCTGATCCGGGTGTCCGGGTGCTCAAAATCCTCACCGTGCCGCTCCTGGGCGCCACCGTGACATGGAGCTGGCGTCGACTGGGACCGGTGGGGCGCGGCGTCATGCTCATGGAGGGCTGGGCGATGCTGGTGCGTCTGGGCTGGGTCTTCCAGATCAGCCCGGTGCAGTTGTGCAGCAACTATCTCATAGACGACCAACAACGCACCGGGTCGCTGCTACTGGGCGTTGCATTGATCGGCGCGATCCTAGCCGCCGTCTGGGGTCTGTTCGGGCCCTTTCGCAAGACGGATCAATCCCGGCAGGAATGAGTAGCGATGCACATCACGAAATACACCGACTATTCGCTGCGCGTGCTTATGCTGCTGGCCGTCCAGGACGACGACAGGCTGCTCGGCATCGCCGAGATCAGCAAGACCTTCCAGATCTGCCGCAATCATCTTGGCTCAATCTACATTCCAGACAGCTAGACGATCAGGGCTGCCAAGAACGCCAGGGGAGCCCCTTCCCGAGAGCGCGCGTGTTATGGACCAACTGAAAAAAGCTCAGGTACATCGGGAGGTTTTCCCGGGAGATCCCGCGGTGAGGGCGCAGCCAGGAGCGCAACAACGACCAGACGCCCTCGATCGTGTTGACGTGGACTTCATGTAAGCCATCACCATCCTCGTCGCGGGCGTATTCTCCGCGGCTCTGGCAGACGCTGTGGTGCTCGTAGCCCCTGCCGGCAAACGGGCATATACATCATAATTATCGGGACATCATAATTATCGGTGTAGAAGCGTCTCCCCTCGGCCAAGCAGGCGCGGGTACTGTGTTCGATGGTCTTCTGTTGGACATTCTCCAGCATCCGCACCACCACCTCGCCGCCGCGCTGGATCAGGCCGAGAATCGGCGGCTTCTCTTTGGCCTAGGGTGCCGCGACCGCGAGCCCACCTCAGTCGGCGCCGACGGCCTTTGCGCTCTTTTTTTTCACCGCCTTGGGGTGCCCTTTGTGGCCGGCGACCACGTACGTACACCTCGTCGGCCTCGACCTCGCCGCCGAGCACGGGCAGGGGCTGCTTGCACTCAATGCCCTCGCGCAACTGTTGCGTCATGCGCCGGGCGTCATCCTTATGAAGGCCCGGCTCTTGGGCAATCTGCCGGTTTGATAGGCTCACGCCGATGAAATACAAGCATAATACCTAGGTTCGCAGTGCCTGATGATGGCCGGCCGGAATCGTCCCACTCAGATCATCGAACCAGCGCCCGCAGTCCTTGCAGCGGTACTTCTGCCGCTCGGGCTGCGTCGGATCCCGACCTTGCTTGCTGATCGCGGCCGAGGCACAGTGCACGCAGCGCACCCCCCCTCGGGCCAACGCAGGGTACGGACCGTCGCGAAACAGTTGGCGTCGTCGATGAGCTTCTGGATGTTCAGCATGGGGCGCACTGCCTGGCCACTTCAACAGGGACAGTATTCGGAGAGTAGGCCGGGTTCTCACCGTCGGGTAGGCGGATGTTTGTGTTCTCGGTTTGCCGCCTGGTTTCCCGGCGGTGCCACAAGATCTCGGCCATCCGACGGTTCGTTCCCGGCTCCTCGCAGAACCGGACTTGGAGTGTTACACCATCCGGCTCCCAGCTTGAGTCGTCCACCACGGGACGGGGTAGAGGTCGTGAATGATCCGCGCCGTCGGAAGCATGGGCTTGATGACCGCGTCGAAGCGCTTCCAGGTCAACGAGCGACGTTGGCTGCGCCGGTTGAGCCATTTGAACAATAGGCCCGTCGCGGCGTAGAGGTAACCCGACACGCCCCGGCTATTGCCGCTCACACCGTAATACTGGATGTGGCCGCGCAGATGCCGGATCACGTATGCCACCATCGCCCGTCCGCCTTGCGCCCGCAACCCACGCAAGCGCTCGCTCAAGAGCGCGAGCTTCTTGCGGACCCGCTTGCCGTCGGTCTTGCGCCCGACGACGAAACGCCCCGTTCGGCTCTTCCCGACATAACGGGTGCAGCCGAGGAAGCTGAAGGTCCGCGGTCCGGGCGTTTCCGCCCGCGTCCGACCCAGTTGCTCGCTGCCGAAACGCAGCAGTGCCGTTTTGCTCGGCTCGACCTCCAGGTCGAACTGCGCCAGACGTGCGGTCATCTCGGTGAGAAAGGCCCGTGCATCGCCTTCGTACTCGAAGCAGGCCAAATCATCGTCGGCATAGCGAATCAGGTTCGCCCGTCCCGTGCAGGTCCCCGCAAAGCGTTTCTCGAACCAGAGGTCGAGGACATCGTGCAGGTCGATATGACTGCGCACGGGCGAGACCAGACCCCCTTGCGGGGCGCCCTCTTCACTGGCCGTGAACGCGCCGTCCTCCATGATGCCGGCCTTCAGGAACCGTCGCACGATCCGCAACAGATTGGGATCGCCGATGCGGTGCTCCAGGAATGCCATGAGGTGGGAGTGTGACAAATGGTCAAAGAACCCTTTGATGTCCGCCTCCACGACCCGCTGCGCGCGCCCGTTGGTGATCACCTCGGCCACCCGGCGCAGCGCATCGTGCGCGCTGCGACCCGGCCGAAACCCGAACGAGCAGTCCCGAAACTCCGGTTCCCAAATGGCCTGAAGGATGCGGCCGAGGCGATCTTGGACCAGGCGGTCCTCGAAGCTCGGTATCCCCAACGGTCGATAACGACCGTCCCCTTTCGTGATATCGGTGCGCCGTACCGGCCGCGGCCGGTACCCCAGACGGCGAATCCGTGCCGACAGATCCTCCAGACGCGCGTCCAGACCCACTACATCGTCGTCCTTCCTAACCCCGCCGACTCCGGGCGCCTTGCGTCCGTTCTGGCGCTCGAAGCTCATCAAGCAGCCCCTCCGGGTCAAACAGCATGCCCATCAGGGACGTCAACCGCGTGTGCGATTCCGCGCGCGCCTTCAGCGTGAAACGCTCAAGCTTGCTGGTCACGGTCAGAGCCCTCTCGGTGTAGGGCCGTGTTTCACTTTTGCGCTATCTCAAACCGCCACCCGCAACGCTGCCCCGCGTAACCGGTTATCAATGCTTCTATCGGTGGCTCCGACTTCCGCGCATCGCCGCCCGCGTTCTCGCTATATGACACTTGTTCGCGGGTGCCCGCCTCCGGCGCACCGATACTCGGATCTCCATGGTTACCGCATGCTCTCGATGTCAGGCTCGATACGGCCTCCGACCCCGGGGAGTACCCGTGCCACTCGCCAAGGCGCGACACGGATTGTTGCCTGCCGGAGGGACAAACCCGTCGGCACTCTCCAACCAAATTTTCGGGGCTCAATCACCTTCAAGGTCGGCTCCACCCGTGACCTTTGCACCTCGCCTGCTGTCGCGCCGACGCATCGACGCGCCTGTTACCAGTCGCGCCGCAAGGCTCGATACTGGGCTCGCGGCTCACGATTACCCAGGAGGGCCTCTCACCCGCTAGAACACGCGACCTTGTCAGGCGGCACTGGCCCCACGACCCGCCTCGCGCTGAATCCAGTGCTCTCCACGGCTCCCCGTCTCGACTCTGTCGGGAATTGCCTGGAATACATAAAGAGCCATACTTTAATGCGATTGCCCTGGTGCCCGCGATCGTTCCACGGCAATGCCACCGAGACATTGGGCACGTAGGCGCGACATGTTGTCCCTTTGGCCAACTCATTTCGCGGCCATTTTGTCTCGGCGTTCGAGGCGGCACCGCGGCGATGCGCTTCTGCCTCACGACGAAAGAACCGACTCTGGCGGCTTGCCTCCAATGCGCCACCGGCCACCAGCGAGCGATCCGTTGCGCTGATGAGTACATGGCATCGATCGTGCTCCGTGATGAAGCGCGCCAGTCATCAATGCCTACGCAGAATGCATCGATAGAACGGTCGTCGTGTCATGCGAGCCGAATTGCCGAAGGGATCGCAATGATGCGTCCGCATTTGCGCCGGAGCATGCTCTGAGAAATCCAGGATGGACATATTCAAAGTATGCAGTCCTGGATTGGTCCATCGGGGCTGTTTCAGCATTTCTAAGCGAGCAAAGCTCGCGATTTTTCACCACTGGAGCGACCTATGCAAACTAAAACCCTTGATTTTGTTGCACCCGCGGCCTCCGGCAATAATAGTATTGCCGCTCTTGCCAAAATGGGCGAGATGTGGAAAGAACGTGCACAGGTGAAAAACGAAGAGTTCGAAGTCGAAATGATGTACAGCGATGAGTACGACGACTTCCTGGATCGGTTGATCCCGTTTCACCAGCATCCGCGCTACGGCGAGTTCGACGACGAAATGCGCACCAAGATTTTGTCATCCGGCTGGATCGCCTACAACGAGAAAACCATCGATATTGAATCGAAAATCATCTCGCCGATTTGCAATGAAATCATCTACGGTACCCTGCCGGGTACGCATGACGAAACCATGAAATGGCTGGCCGCCCAAACTCTGACGGATGAGGCCTACCATGTGTTGATGGTGATCAATACCGCACGTGCTGCCCGGATACAACGTGGTTTGTTGGACCTGCGTTTGCCCAGCTTCGACTTGGTTAACAAGATTGAGCTTGAGGCGGCGAAGTATTCCGAGAACTGGCAAAAGAAGATTGTTCGTGCGTGCGCCTGCATCGTTTCCGAGGTGTTTATCAGCGACTATTTGAGCCTGCTGTCCGACGCCGATGGCGTACAGCCGATCAACCGAATCACCACCGATGCGCACCGTAAGGATGAATTGGCGCACAGCGGCATCTTCCGTCACGTGACCAAGGAAATCGTCCGTCACCTGACGCCGCGTGAGCTTGCGTTCTTCGCGCAGATGCTGCCGCGTCCGATGCGTTGGTTCGCCAGTCAGGAGCTGAGCGTTTGGGAAACCATCCTGCAACAACTCGACTATGAGCACACCAAAGAGGTGATTGGTGATATCAGGGCGGAGGCCGAAGTTGCCCTGTTTCGTGTCGATTTCTCGGAGTTGATCGAGCTTGCCGAAGAAACTGGCTTGCTGGACACGCGGGAAGGTCGTGATTCATTTCAGGCGGAAGGATTGCTTAACTAAGCAATACGAGTGGCCGACGAATGTCGGCACACAAAAGAGGAGGAGTCACAATGCTCGCACATGTGGTCCAGCATATTGCTTTTGAACATTTGGGCAATCTGGAGCTGGTGTTAAGCAAACACGGCTACGCCATTAGCACCTTTATGGCGGGCGTTGAGGAACTTAACCCGATCAGTAAAGAAGATCCGGATTTGCTGGTCGTCCTGGGCGGCCCTATCGGTGTCTACGAAACGGATGCCTATCCGTATCTGGCCACCGAACTGCAACTGATCCGTGATCGCATCGCACGCAATCGGCCTGTACTGGGTATCTGCCTGGGCTGTCAGCTGATTGCCAGAGCGCTGGGCGCGGATGTGTATCCCGGTGGCACCAAGGAAATCGGTTGGGCGCCGTTGGAAATTCACGGTGATGTCGAGGGGAACGTCTTGGCGCCCATGCAGGACGCAGTGCAAGTTCTGCATTGGCATGGAGACACCTTTGATCTGCCCGCCGGTGCAACCCGGCTGGCGTCGTCGGCGGTCTATCCAAATCAGGCATTCAGCTACCGAGACAATGTGCTGGCGCTGCAATTCCATTTGGAAGTTGAACCCGAGGGCTTGGAAAGCTGGTACCTCGGTCATGCGCACGAAATTGCGTCGGTAGAAGGGCTGACGGTTCCTGAACTACGGGAAGATGGCCAGCGCTACGGGCCAACTCTGCAAAGCCCGGCCAAGCAGGTATGGGCGAAGTGGCTGGAGTCTCTGGCTGCTCAGGGTTCGGTCGAGGCAGCGGCATGAGCCGCTGAGAATGCGTACCGGGGTTCTACCGGTGGTAGGGGCTGTGGGCTTAGGCTCTCGTGTCGCAATGACCAATATCGGTCGCCGTTGTTAGGAGCGCGGTTAAGGGTCATTTCGATCACCACATTAATACCGGGGAGAAGGAAGATGAGTTTTAAACGCTATCGTTGTAGCACTTGCGCGCATATCTACGACGAAGCTATGGGTGACCCGATTCACGGAGTGGCCCCGGGGACACGATTTGATGACCTGCCGGACGGATGGTTTTGTTCGGTTTGTGGTGATCCTCGCGAGAGTTTTGAATTTGCCGGTTTGTCCGAGCATGCGCAAGCCGCTGCCGAACGCAACA
>JBGSKP010000244.1:0-3715 GCA_041741175.1 Thiocapsa sp.
TCGGCGAACTCGGGGGCCGTATTGAGACCGGTGCCCACCGCCGTTCCACCCTGGGCGATGAAGAGGACCCGCCGCTGCGTGTCGGCGAGCCGAGCCAGATCGGCCTCCAACTGGGCCGCCCAGCCGGAGAGCTCCTGGCCAAGGGTCATCGGGACCGCGTCCATCAGGTGGGTGCGCGCCGTCTTCACCACCGACGCGAACTCCCGGGCGCGGGCGTCGATGGCCTCGCGGAGCGAACCCAGGGCGCCTGTCAGGGCCTGGAGTTCTTCGGCGGCAGCCACGTGAATGACGGTCGGGATGACGTCGTTGCTGCTCTGGCCCCGGTTCACGTCGTCGTTGGGATGAACCGGCCGGCCCAGCCGGCGCCCGGCGAGCGTTGCGATCACCTCGTTGGCGTTCATGTTGGTGCTGGTGCCCGAGCCGGTCTGGAGCACGTCCACCGGAAACTGATCGTCGTAGCAGCCGTCTGCCACGCCTTGCGCCGCCTCCTCGATCGCCTGCGACAGATCCCTCGGCAGCAGCCCCAGTGCCCCGTTGACCTGAGCGGCACAGACCTTGACCAGCCCGAGCGCGCGCAGGAAAGGACGCGGGAATCGCCAGCCGCTGATGCCGAAGTTGGCCATGGCGAGGCGGGTCTGGGTGCCGTACAGGACCTCGGTGTCGTTTTGGTCCGAGGTTTGATGACGGGTCTGATGTGGGGTCTGATGGGTCATCGGATGGCCTCCTGGTTACTCGCTCACTCAACCACTTGACTAGACGCGCAAGAAGCCGGCCACCTCCAACGCTACTGCCGCACCGAGGACTCCGCGTATTCGGCCACGGACATCCTGTCCAGGCACGGGGCTTGCCGCTCCCGGGTATGAGTGAGCGCGCCAGAGGAAATCCCCCGAGCCAATCCAGGCGACAACCTCACGAAGAGAACTGCTCCGTTGTCAGTCTGCGTCCTCCTTCTCCCTGACACGGCGAAAAATCTCGAACGCCAGATGCTCATGCGCGGCCGAGCGGAACTCGGTATCCGTCATCACCCGCGAGAAGATGTCCTCGTTCCCCTCCATGCCCGCGATGAACAGCTCATCGAGCATGCGATCCAGATAGGCGGCGAAATCGGAGAAGTTGTTCGTGCGCGCCGCCTCCGCGATCTTCTCGTCGATTTCCGCGGTCGCTCGTATCTGGTCGAAAAACAACTGATCCGCCTCGGTGAAGTCGGTGCCGAAGCGCTCGTTGAGTCGGTCGATCAAGCTCGAAAGGGCAACCGCGTCATCCTTGACGCCTGCCGTGCCGACATCGGTCGGGCCCTTTAGCGGATTGGCCTCGCCCTGCGCGAGATCGATGGAGCCTTCGGTCATCTGCTGCAGGCGGAAGTACCGCAGCGCCACCTCGTCGTCGAGAACGAAACCTTGACCATCGCCCGGTGGCGGCAGCTTCGCCAGCAGGTCCCGCACAAAGGTGTAGAGGCGTTCGAGGTCGCTATCCTGGTAAGGGATGATCTGCAACAGGGGCTGGTCGAACCCGGTCTGGTACTTCTCGGCGACCAGCAGCACGCGGTAGTCGTCGCGCTCGAAGGCCTCGGGCAGCGCGCCCTCGGCAAGCCCGTTGTTCATCGCCACCTCGGTGTACGCCGAACCGGGATCGTCCGGGTCTTCGACCTGTTTGATCAGGCCGAAGAAGCGCTTATAGGTGGTGTAGTTGGCAAGCACGTCCATGATGAAGCCTTCCTCGATGGCCTGGCGCATGCTGTACTCATGGAAGGGTGACGCTCCGGACGGGCCGGACTCGTCGAACAGAGCCTTGGTCTTGAACTTGGGCGTGGCCGTGAAGGCGAAAAAGCTCAGGTTCGGCTGCCGGGCGCGTTGCAGCACATCGCGCAGCACCGCGGCCTTGGCGTCGTCTGGCAGGTCGTCGTCCTCCTCGTCGGACAGCTGCGCGGCAATGACCGCGTCGATCCCCTGTTTGGTTCGACTTGCCGGACCCGGCCGAGTGCTGCACCAGATAGTCCCGCCCCGAACCATGGGTCTTCGCGTGCACGACCAGAACACGAACCGCGTCGAGCTGGTGATAGCGCGGGAAGATCAGCGTCTCCTTGCGCACCCTGCCCAGGCCCTTATCGGTCTTGACCTGCTTCTCCTTGACTTCAAGATGCATGAAGCGTCGCAGGATCTCCAACAGGCTGTCGGCCTGCAACACCTCGTCCGGGTCCAGGGCAAAATGGACCAACGCGCGCGTTTTGAATGCAAAGAGCGGATCGCGCTCGTCCCGATCCAAGGCGTACTGGTGCATCGCATCGGCGGCGTGTTGCCCGGTGAGCGGGTTCTTGAGTTCGGCGGTGACCATGGGGATGCCGTGGCCAGGCTGTCGAGCACTGTCGTCGCGGTCTTCGGCCCGAGCAGTGCCTCCAGCGCGGCCCACTTCGCCTGCTGGCTGTCCGTCAAGAAACCGGTGACATCGTCGGGGAAGAGCGCCAGCGCCGCGTCATAGGCGCTCGGGTCACGCGACTCGCGTAGCCGCCGGAGCGGGTCAAGCCGACCTTGATCGCTGTCTCGAAATCCTGTTCAGTATGGCCGGGCATGGTTAGTCCCTCGACGCTTCTGCTTGAACCCTGCGTGGTCCCGACAACCCCTGAGGTTTGTCGAAACCATACCGGAAGGCTTGTCCATCTGTAATCGAGCGATTACATTTGTCGCGATGTTCACGATCAAGCAAACCCCGGAATTCGTGGCGTGGCTGTCGGGTATCAAAGACGGCATGACACGGCGGCGCTTGGCGACACGCCTGCGCAAGACATCGCTGGGCAACCTCGGCGATGTGAAGCCCGTTGGCGAGAGAGTCTATGAAATGCGCGAGTTTTTTGGTCCCGGATGGCAGCTCTACTATATCCAGCGCGGCGCGATGCTGATCGTGATGTTGGGCGGCGGCGAAAAGTCGACCCAGCAAGCCGATATCGCCAAGGCCATCGCATTGGCGTCCACATTGGAGGATTGATTCATGAGCGAGAAGATCCGCATTGCCGATCTGCCCGAGTTCGACATCACCGAGCACCTGGAAGACGACCAGGCCATCGCCGAGTATCTGACCATCGTGCTGGAGGAGGACGACCCCGCGTTGCTGGCGGCAGCCATGGGAGACATCGCCCGCGCGCGAGGCATGACCGAGATCGCCAAGGCGAGCGGGATCGCGCGTGAAGCGCTCTACAAGGCGCTGCGCGCCGATGCGCAACCGCGTTTCGAGACCATAAACCGGGTTTGTCATGCGCTGGGCGTGAAGCTGGTCGCGCAGCCCATCGAGCATTGAGGCAGACGGTCGCCTCGGCGCCGCCCAGCGGGCCGGTTGGCAGTCCTTCAGGAAGCCGAAGGGGACGTGGGTGGCCTTGGCGAAGGCCTCCTGTTTGTTGAAGGTCGGCGACAACTCCCGCGCTCCCAGGCGACGAACTTCGGGAATCGGCCGATGAGGTTCTCGATAGGCAGGCCGGCGCGTTCGCGCGCCCAGCGCAGCAGATCGGGACTGACGGAAACTCGGGTCATCGTGGAACCCGCGGGCTCAGCTCGTCTCGGGCGGGGTGGCCCAGGGATCGTTCACCGTTAACCCGACCGCGCGATTGGGTGAGACATCCCGGCTGGCCACCTCGTAGCCCCAGCGGGCGGCGATGGCGGCGATGTAGCCATCGGCGGTGGACAAGCCGCGCCCGGTCTGCCGTGCCGTGAGTGCCAGGTCGGCGTAA
>JBGSKP010000245.1:0-5449 GCA_041741175.1 Thiocapsa sp.
CCGCTTCGGCACCAGCAGCGGGATGGTGGAGTCGATCGGACCCCGCTCCACGCGGATCCGCGGGGCCGACGGCACGCTGACCTCGGTGCCCAACGCCGATCTGGCCAAGACGCAACTCGTCAACGTCTCGGCCCGACCGAACTGCGTGTTTCAGCACAAAGTCGGCCTTCCCAGCGGTCTCTCCAGCGCGCGGATTGAGGCACTGCTCGCCGAGCTTCGCCGTCGCGTCGAAGCCCACCCGCTGGTCGAGAAGGCACCGGGCCTGCCTCGGGTGCGCCTGGTCGGACTCGGTGCCGGCGACAGGAACATCGAGATCGAGGTCGTCGCGTCGATCCTCACCACCTCCACCCCCGAGTTCCTCTTGGCGCAGGAAGCGCTGCTGCTCGACATTCTCCGTGGCGCTGAGGCTTGCGGGGTCGATCTGGCCGACCCGACGGCGGCTGGACGCGCGCCGGCATGAGGGGAAACGGCGTTACGCCTGTTCGGGTCGGCATCTGCCGTCCCATGGCTGTGCGGAAAATGAGCAACGCACCACCTTCACTTGCCGGATCTGGCGTCGATATCTAGTCTGCAATCAAACCGGTGGAGCGGCGATCAACCGGAGTATTCTGCGCATGTTGGCTCGTTCCCGAGATCCGTGCGAGTGGATGTTGCCTGGAGCTGATCCTGCGGTTGCCGCACGCCTGCAACGCGATAGCAGACTTCCAGGGCCACGCAGCGGAGCCAGCAACAATCGGCGGTCTTCGGGAAGGCGCGCGTCGCGCGTCTCGAAGGCCGCGGACACAACATTAAATGAACCAGTCGCCGGTCGCGGTCTGGTCGGGAAACATCATGTCTGGCTTACACATGCGATTTTTGTGGGTGATTGCTTCGTTGCTGCTGCTCGGCGGCTGCGCCACCCGCCCGATCAATCCGCCGATCACCCAGACCGACCCGAGCGCCGGCTACCGTTTCGAGACGCGCCAAGCGCGGGACAGAAACCAGGACAACCTGGTCATCCTCGCCTTCTCGGGCGGAGGCACGCGCGCCGCCGCCTTCTCGTATGGCGTCCTGGAGTTCCTGCGACGCACCGAGGTGGTCGGAGCGCAGGGCAACAAGGTCCGCCTACTCGACGCGGTGGATGTCATCACCGGCGTGTCGGGCGGGAGCTTCACGGCGCTCGCCTATGGTCTCTACGGGGATAAGCTGTTCGACGACTATGAGCAACGCTTCCTCAAGCGTGATGTGCAGGGTGAGATCGTCGCGCGCACGCTCAGTCCGGCCAATTGGGGCAAGCTGGGGTCGACCGGCTGGGGTCGTTCCGAACTCGCGGCCGAGCTGTACGACGAGATCCTATTCAACGGTGCCACATTTGGCGATCTCAACCGCGGCAAGGGTCCACTGATCCTCGCGTCCGCGACCGACCTTTCCACCGGCTCCCGTTTCGTCTTCAACCAGCGCGTCTTCGACGTCGTCTGCTCGGATCTCAATGCGGTCCGGCTCTCCCGCGCCGCCGCCGCTTCATCGGCGGTGCCCGTCGTGCTCTCGCCGGTCACGATCAACAACTATGGTGGTAGCTGTAAGACGATCACGCCCGGATGGGTGAAGCCCTTCCTCGACTCCGACAACCCGCCGCGACCCGCCGCCCGCGTAATCCGCTCGCTCAAGGCCGAACAGGGCTTTCGCGACAGCGTTCATCGACCCTACCTCCACTTGGTTGACGGCGGCGTTTCGGACAATGTCGGCATGCGCGCCGTGCTCGATTCGTTGGAAATCCTCGAGGCATTGCACGACGCCGGTCAGCCATCGCCGATCGACGGCGCACGCCGGATCATCGTGATCAGCGTCAATTCGCTGTCCTCACCCCCCACCAACTGGGACGAATCCGAGCGCCCGCCTGGCACCTCGGCGGTGCTGCTCAAAGCCGCCGGGACGCCGATCGACGCCTTCTCCTATGAGTCCATCGAGCTGCTGAGAGACACGGCGGCGCGATGGCAGACGTTACGTCGGATCCGCAACTCGGCCGCCTTCGCGGCCAACAAGGACCCGGCGGTTGCCGCCGCGTTGCGGGTTCCTCCGGCCGAAATATACGCCATCGACGTGTCATTCCCCATGCTGAAGGACAAGGCGGAACTGGCCTACCTGAATCAGCAGCCGACGTCCTTTGTGCTGCCCGCCGAGGCCGTCGATCGCCTGCGCGCAGCGGCAGGAACCATCATCATGGACTCGCCCGAATTCCAGCGACTACTCAAGGACGTCGGCGCTCGAGTCGTGGCGGCACCACCGGCGACAGGAAGTCCGGCGACCGCGCGCTAGAGCGGGAAACGGCCCACGTCGGCGACGGTAAGGGTGCTCTGCGAGTCAGCGAACAGGGATGGGACGAGGCCCGGCCTCCGCGATCAACGAGCCTGGATCAAGGTCCATCTCCGTCAGCAACGCGGGCATCACGCGGAGTGGTGCCATGCGCACGCAAACCTCCTCGATGATGGCAAGCCTGGCCAATGCGCGACGTTGAGCAGAGGACAGAGGCGCAGATGGATTGCTCCGGATGACAAATAGCAAGTCCTTCTCCGTCTCCCCCGTTTGTCGCGCAATGGCAAGGATTCCGGGGGTTGTCATGCCCGCCGGGCCGCCTGAAAGCCGCTCGCGGCCCTCCGCCGAGACCCCAGATGACGGAGGCGGCACACCCACACGATGAAGGGCTGAACGATATCCCGTGCCACTGCGCATTGATCGCGCAGGGCACGCAAGACTTCTCGTCGGCTGGGGCTTTGCATGTCCTCAACCTCCCGGATCGGGCGGTTCCAATGCTTCGTCAAAAAATTGTTCCGCTCTCTCTGCGTCCGGTCAACATCCGATTTCTGACCTTGCCCACGCGGCGGTCAGGGACCGCTTTGGGTCGAGCTACTGCGCCTTGGGCTGAGGTGGTCGGTGACAGGTTTTGTTAACGCTTATCAGACGCCTACCGCCGCTCGCACTCCGAGCCGTAGCCCCCAGTCCGCTTCAATGCCGTGCCAGCCTCTACTGTCATCCTGCGGCGGCAGGCATCTGATAACCCTTAATATTAGGGGTCGCAAGGTCGAGCGACCGCGTCAGACAGACCGCTCTTGGTGCCAAACTGCCCGTCAATGCGCTGAAGATCGATCGTTCACTGGTCGCAACCAGGGGCGCGACGCCGGAGCGCATGACGATTGCGATCACCATCATCTCGCTCGCCCATCCGCTCGGCCTCAGGGTCATTCGCCGAAGGAGTGGAAGCGGAGAACCAGGCCCGTGCTCTGCGACGGCTCAAGTGCAACGAGCTTTACGGCTACCTGTTCAGCAGACTACTGCCACCGGAGCAGGGCCGGTTTCGCGCGGGCTCGCATGCCTGACGCCCCGGCTCGAACACTTTCTTACGCCAAGTCCTGCCCACCGGATACCTGCCCGTCATTGTCCCTCGACCCGGCTGCGCCCGCGTTCCTTGGCTCGGTAAAGGGTTAGATCGGCGAGCGCGATCAGACCACCAATGTCATCGGCGTGATCGGGAAACGAGCCGATCCCGATACTGATCTTCAACCGATGTCGCCCCAGCCTGGTGCTTGAAGAGGGTGTCGGCGGTCTGTTGTCGGATGCGCTCGACCAGGTACTAGCCCCTGGCGCCTGCCGCAGATCTGCGGCTCCTCTAGAGCGATTGGTGCCGAAGGCGTTGTGCAAACGGAGTTTCTTTGTACCCGACCGGCGCACTTCGGGTGCCGCTGCCGCCTGCTCCCAGACATGGGTAATCTGCCCGAGGCGTCGCACCTCGTCGATCACGCAGCGTCCCGCCTCGTCGGCGCACGCCGGATCACCGTCGCTGTCGGCGACAATAGCTGCGAGTGCCTGCACGTGACCGTTCAGGCCGGAATGGCGGTTGAGCAACGTAAGCCGCTCGGCATCATTTGGCGAGGGCATTGTCATGGGCTATCTTCCTGTTCCACTATAGATTGTTATAGCGGTATCTTAAGATAAAACATGACTTTTGGTCAGGCCCCTGCGCTAGTCGCCGCTCGAACCGCCGACGTTGCTGCCGGGAGTTGCCGGGTTGTGCCGTCCGCGCCATCGTTTCGGTTTGGACGGCGCCCCGTGCCGTTGTTGAGGCGGCTGCCGGGGTCTTGGCGATCCCTGCAGCTGTCGGTGCGCAGAGGGATCAAGGCGATCGGCGAGGAAACGGGTGTTTCGGGCTGCCCCCGATCGCGCGCCGGCTTATGCCACGAGTCGCCGATAGCTTTCCCAGGTGGCATAACCCAGTATGGGGAAGAGCACGACCATGCCGACAAACAGTGTCAGGATCCCGATCCCGCTCGCGGCGACGATGAGCGCCGCCCACAAGGTCATGGCCCACAGGTTCGACCGCACGGCGTGATAGCTGGTTTGCATCGCGGTGATGGGTCCGGCGTCTCGGTCGAGGATCATCGGCACGGCGACCGCGCTGATCGTGAAGACAGCGGCCGCGAGCAGAAAACCGATCCCGAAGAAGAAGGTCATGACGACGGGATCGAAATGCCCGGACAGGATGCCGACGTAGCCCTCGATGCTCGGCGAGAACATGTTGAACTGAAACGCGAAAAGCAGGGCCGAGAGTCGCACCCAGGCCGCGGCGATCACCCCGAGAAGGAGGGCGAAGAGACTGAGGTTGGTGCGTCGCTCCCAGACCAGCTCAAAACCGGCACGGATACTGATCGATTCGCCGGCCTCCTGTTGACGCGCTGCGACATAAAGCCCCGCCGCGAGGAAGGGACCCAGCAGCAAAAGGCCCGTGAAGAAGGCGATCGTAAACCAGGGCAGGGCCCAGGTCAGTGTCACGGTGAACCAGCAGGCAAGGGTGAAGAACGTGCCGTATAGAAGACTGCTCGCGGGAGCAGCGGCGAAGGTGCGAACGCCCGCGGCAAGCCAGTCGAGCGGCTCCGCGACGTCGACCTGATGGATCGAGGGTACCGTCTCCACAGAGGAGGGGGAGGGGTGAGCGGTTTGGGTTTTCACGGGTGAAGGTCCTCGTTTCTGATGGGCTCGGAGGCCGAGTGTCCTTCCATTTCCGACGCCTTCCTTGGCGATCCGATCCGCGACCGCGTTCAAAGTTCACGTGAGCCGAGTCGAATCCGCGCGCAGCGCGCTGCCGAGCCGGGCGTTGCCTGTTCCTTCAGTCCTGGTGCATGCCGGACCTGGTGTCGAAGGCGGAGATCACCAACTCAGCCGACAGGACGGGCTGCTGCTGTCGCAGCTGGTCTCGAAACCCGCCATGACCGCCGCGACCGGTTCAAAGGGATGCCCTTAAGGACAAGAAGGGGCCCGGTTGCCCGGGCCCGTCCCTCCGCAGTCCTCAGCGGCGCACTTCGAGGATCAGGTTGAAGGGCGTCTCGGCCGCGCGCCGGAAACGGGTGAAGCCGGCCTTGCGGAACACCTCGGCCAGGCGTGCCTCGCCGGCCTGTGCGCCGAGGACGAGCTCGCCGCC
>JBGSKP010000246.1:0-2968 GCA_041741175.1 Thiocapsa sp.
TGGGGCTCCCGGTCGGTGACCACGTCGACGACGAGCGTGATCCCGGCATCGACCATCCCCGTGAACCCAGGCGCCAGACAGGCCCGAGCCACGCGTAAACCCCATTTTACCCGATGGTTTGCTACTTTGTTGGTGGCGCTATTACCGCACCTTGCGGGGTCCCCCGGATTGGCGTCCAACGCTGTAGACCATCGAGTATGCCTTGCTCCAGGTAAGCCTGGATCAGCGCCAGCACGCGGCCGTCGCTGATGTGGGCCGCCACTTGCTCGACCAGCGTGGCGTGCGGAATCGTGTCGAAGTAGCTTTTCAGGTCAGCGTCCACCACCCAGGTATTGACGGCCTTGATGTGCTGATCGACGACCCGCAGGGCGTCCTTGGCCCCGCGTCGCGGACGGAAGCCGTAGCTGACGTCCAGAAATTCCCACTCGAAGATCGGCTCCAGCACCCGTTTGACCGCCCCTTGGACGATGCGGTCTTTGACCGTGGGAATGCCCAGCGGACGCTGACCACCCCCCCGGCCTTGGCGATGTACGTCCGGCGGACGTCATCCGGGTGGTAGCGGCCGGCTTTGAGGTCGGCCGCCAGTTCCTCCAAATAGCGCTCGGCCTGGGCGGCGAACCGCTGCACGCTTTGACCGTCTACCCCCGCAGCGCCATGATTGCGCGCCACGGCACGCCAGGACGCCTCCAGCGTCCGGCGGTCACACACCTTATCCCATAGGCTGTACCACTTGCCTCCTACGACCCCGTTCACCAGGGCCGCCAACATCCGCTCGGTCCACACCGTCGGCTCCACCCACGGCCACTGTCGGGGATCGCGGGTCTCGTGTGCTTGTTTAGCCTCTTCAGGCACTGGCGCACTCGGCATCTTGCCTCCGTCGTTGATGAATCTTGCGGATCAACCTTCCTACCCCCCTTTGCTCCCCCGGGCATTACCCCGGGCTCCCGGTACGGACCGGTCATCGCCTTAGGTGCCAGTTTGTGTTCTCTGTTGCCGCCTGGTTTCCCGGCGGTGCCACAAGATCGTCACCTTAGCCACGTCCGGGCGCCGTCTCGACGCTCGTATGAGGGCTCTGACTCCTGGTGGCAGTCACCTCCGCCTCCAGGTCTCCCCGCTTATCTCGCCTGACCTTCTGATCGTTCCGTCCCCAATCACGCCCAGCAGCCCATCCGTCGTTTTAACCGCCAATGACAACGCGGATGGTGAGTTTCAGGCTTCGCCCCAGGGATGCAGGCTCGCCACTACAGCACGCCGAAACGGGTTCGTTAGCCTACGGACCAATCATTCGCCTCCAGTTGCTCTCCACCCCGCCTCACGACGACGCAGTTACTTTTGGCTACCGAGTCTTGGCTTGCTCGGACACGGACTTTCACCGTGCTGATCACGCGCCTTCACGGGCGCACATCCCCCGGCAGAGCCGGGGGCTTTCATTCGTGAGCCGCTCGAAGCGGCTGCGGGGTCGCTAACGCGGCCCCGCGGTTCTTGGGCCACCTAAAGGTGGCACATCAGCTCCACAGGTTAAGCTGGTCGAGTCGCTGATCCTCCTTCTCCTGATCTTGGATGTACTGGCGAATCATCGACTCGTCCCGACCAACCGTCGAGACGACATAGCCTCGCGCCCAGAAGCTTTGGCCAACGACATTGCGTCTCCGCTCCCCATACACCCGAGCAAGATGTATCGCACTCTTACCCTTGATGAATCCGATCACCTGCGATACCGCAAACTTGGGCGGAATCGCAATCAGCATGTGCACATGATCGGGCATCAAATGCCCCTCCAAAATACGGCTCTCCTTCTGCTCGGCCAACTTGCGGAACACCTCACCAAGGTGGCGCCGCAGCTGCACATACAGGGTCTTGCGGCGACACTTGGGGATGAACACGACATGATATTTGCAGTCCCATCGGGAGTGACTTAGGCTTTCGGCTTCGTCCATCGGGATTCTCCACGGTTGTGTGCTTGGCGGCTCACAACGCGGAGTCTCCTGGATGGACTCCCTGAAATGTCAAACTTTTACTGTCTCCCCGGCAGAGCCGGGGGATTTCCCGATTTGGTTAAGGTGTTTGCGCCGGAGACGCGGCAAAACCAACGCAGGCTGCGGATCGTAGACCAACGAGCGTGCGGTTCTTGCGGCGCACGCTTTGCCTGTAGATCGGCGGGACCGACCGACGGACGTCGACGAGGCGTCGCGTCCGAAACTGCGCAGAGTGATATCCATGCCTACTGGCGACCAAGTCTTTTCCCTGTTCAAACGTGCGATCTACAGCGTCGCAGCCTTCGCGCTCCTGGCGATCAGCATCGCGATGATCGCCGCCGCAGGTCTCGACATCCTGCGGTCGATGAACGAGGGTCTCGCGCTCAAGCGCTCGCTGCTCGACGGCATCGGCCTAGTGGTCGTGTCGCTGGCCGTGTTCGACGTCGCCAAGTACTTGATGGAAGAAGAAGTACTGCGGGACCGAGAACTCCGCTCCGCAGCCGAGGCCAGGGAAACGCTGACCAAGTTCATGGTGATCATCGTCATCGCGTTGACTTTGGAGGCGCTGGTGTTTGTGCTCGGTGCCGCAAGCGAAGACCTGAGTCTCTTGATTTTTCCTGCGCTGCTGTTCGCGGTCGCCGCAGCGATGGTGGTCGCGCTCGGGGTTTATCTGCGACTCAGCGGGCAGCTGGAAGCAAGGCTTGAGGACGCCCCCGGCATCGGTGAGCGCGTTCGTCGAGGCGATCATCCTCCCGAGGCATGACCCTCGCAGCGGACACCCCAGTTCAGATGTCGCAGCCGCGCGGCTCGAGTTCGTTTTCCGTATTTCCCTGCTTAAGCTCCGTCGATCCCATCGATTTCGTGCGGACACGCGGCACGGGCGGGATCGAGCAGTTGCACAAGCTCCGCCTCCGTCAACCCGCTCTGCTCCCGGGCCACGTCGATGACCGCACGACCCTCGGCCAGCGCGCTGCGCGCGATCCGCCCGGCCA
>JBGSKP010000247.1:0-2386 GCA_041741175.1 Thiocapsa sp.
GCCCGCACCGTCCGGCTGATGAACCGGGCCGGCGCGGCCGGATGCCATATCGAGGACCAGGTCGCGGCCAAGCGCTGCGGCCATCGGCCCGGCAAGGCGATCGTCTCCAAAGAGGAGATGGTCGACCGCATCAAGGCGGCCGTCGATGCCCGCACCGACGACTTCGTCATCATGGCCCGCACCGATGCCTTGGCCGTGGAGGGGATCGACTCGGCCATCGAGCGCGCCGTCGCCTGCGTCGAGGCCGGAGCGGACATGATCTTTCCCGAGGCCATGACCGAGCTGGCCCAGTACGAGCAGTTCATCGCGGCGGTAAAGGTCCCGGTCCTGGCCAACATCACCGAGTTCGGCTCCACCCCGCTCTTTGCGACGACCGAGCTGGGCGAAGTCGGCGTCTCGCTGGTGCTCTACCCGCTGTCGGCCTTCCGCGCCATGAACCTGGCCGCACTCAAGGTCTACGAGGCGATCCGCCGCGACGGCACCCAGGCCACCGTGGTCGACACCATGCAGACGCGCATGGATCTCTACGATTTCCTCAATTACCACGGCTTCGAGCAGAAGCTCGACGAGCTGTTTACGCACGGCAAGGATTGAAAGAAGCCGCCAGCCTCCAGCCCCCTGCCTCCAGCATGAACACCCCTGTCTGTTAGCTAATAGCTGGCGGCTGGCGGCTGGCGGCTGGCGGCTGGAAGCTCCCCAACATCACACCAACCGAGGAGAACAAGATGGCCGAAAACCAAGAGAGCCAACTGCCGAAACCCAAGAAGTCGGTCGCCCTGTCCGGCACCGCCGCGGGCAACACCGCCGTCTGTACCGTCGGGCGCACCGGCAACGATCTGCATTACCGGGGCTACGACATCCTCGACTTCGCAGACGAGGCCGAGTTCGAAGAGATCGCCTATCTGCTGATCCACGGGCATTTGCCGACATCCGCCGAGCTTGCCTCCTACAAGCGCAAGCTGCGCGCGCTGCGCGGCCTACCCGCCGCACTCAAGACCGCCTTGGAGCAGATCCCGCCCTCGGCGCACCCGATGGACGTGATGCGCACCGGTGCATCCTTGCTCGGCACGCTGGAGCCCGAGAAGGACGACATGCCGATCGCCGCGGCACGCGACATCGGCGATCGCCTGGTCGCCAGCTTCGGCTCCATGCTGCTCTATTGGTATCACTTTGCCCACAACGGCCGGCGCATCGAGGTCGAGACCGACGACGAGTCGGTCGGCGGACACTTCCTGCACCTGCTGCACGGCAAGTCCCCCTCGGCCGAGTGGGTGCGTGCCATGCACACCTCGCTGATCCTCTACGCCGAGCATGAGTTCAATGCCTCGACCTTCGCCGCGCGCGTAGTCGCCGGCACCAACTCGGACATCTACTCGGCCGTCACGGGTGCGATCGGCGCATTGCGCGGACCCAAGCACGGCGGCGCGAACGAGGCCGCCTGCGAGATTCAGAGCCGCTATTTCAGCGCCGACGAGGCCGAGGCGGACATCCGCGAGCGGGTCGGACGCAAGGAGATCATCATCGGCTTCGGTCACCCGGTCTACACCACCGGCGACCCGCGCAACGAGGTCATCAAGACGGTCGCACGTCGCCTGTCCCAATCCAACGAGGACATGCGCATGTTCGAGGTCGCCGACCGCCTCGAAACCGTCATGTGGGACATCAAGCACATGTTCCCGAACCTCGACTGGTTCTCTGCGGTGTCCTACGCTCAGATGGGTGTTCCGACCCCCTTGTTCACGCCCATCTTCGTCATCTCGCGGACCACCGGTTGGGTGGCACATGTCATCGAGCAGCGCATCGACGCCAAGATCATCCGCCCGAGCGCCAACTATGTCGGTCCGGAGAACCTGAGCTGGGTGCCGATCGAGAAGCGCTGAGCGGCTGGGGTTCGGGGGCCGGGGGCCCGATCCCAACGCCGAGGCTCGCAGGTCTCGCGCCGTCTTCGTCGCACCATGACATCGCCTCACGCACTTTCGGGCGTCTAAACCGCGCCCAGCGCGATATGCGATGTTTTTGGAGGGGATCGGCCCCGGCAGACTTGACGACCGCCGGAGCCAGCGTGGTTTAAACCGCGCCCGGTGCGGTATGCGTCGTTTGTTGGATTGGCCGCGCCAGCTCCGACAACTGCCGGAGGTGGCGCGGTTTAAAGTATTAAAAAATATTGAATTTTAAACCGCATCCCCGCTAGGGGCAGTGGATGCACCAAACGTCGAGCTCACTCGAAAGTTAGCATCTCGCTCTGGACGCGGTTTAAGACGACGTCTCCACTCTCAAAACAGTGCACCGATCATGAACAGCGCCTATCGCAAGCCCCTGCCCGGAACCGCTCTGGACTACTTCGACGCCCGGGCCGCCGTCGATGCCATCCAGCCCGGCGCCTACG
>JBGSKP010000248.1:0-3033 GCA_041741175.1 Thiocapsa sp.
GAGTCCGTCCGGCGGCAGGAGCCCCCGGACGGATTCACGAGCGACACGCGACTCTCCAAGGGTTCGTCGGCTCGATGATGCCGGGATCGATGACTATGACGAGCGTCGCTCCAAGCTTCGTCACCTGCCGGTTTTCCCGGATTGGGACGAGCCGGAGGCGCCGCGACCTATGCCGAACGAGGTCCAGCTCGAAGCGCTAGCGGCACTCGATGCGACCCGCGCCGCCGGCTATCGGCGCGGCTTGGTGGTCATGGCGACAGGCCTCGGCAAGACCTTCTTGGCCGGCTTCGACAGCGAACGCATGTCCCCTGCGCGACTTCTTTTCGTCGCCCATCGCGAGGAGATCCTGCTCCAAGCCGAGTCGAGCTTTCAGCTGGTTCAACCTGGTCGCCGTGTCGGGCGCTATACCGGCGAGCGCAAGGATGCCGATGTGGACCTCTTGTTCGCCTCGGTTCAGACGCTCGGGCAGTCGCGTCATCTGGAGCTGTTCGCACCGGATCACTTCGAGTATGTCGTCGTCGATGAATTCCATCACGCCGCGGCGCCGACCTATCGGCGGCTGCTCGGTCATTTCCGGCCGCGTTTCCTGCTTGGCCTGACCGCAACCCCCGAGCGAACGGATCAGTCGGACATCCTGAGTCTGTGCGACGACAACCTGGTCTACGGCCGCAACCTGTTCGACGGGGTCACGTTGGGGCTTTTGTGCCGATTCCGCTATTTCGGCATCTACGACGAGACTGTCGACTATCAGGACATTCCCTGGCGCAACGGTCGCTTCGATCCCGAGTCGCTCTCGAACAAGCTCGCGACCCTCGGGCGAGCTCGTCATGCTTTGGCACATTGGCAGGAGAAGGGCCAAAGCCGGACCCTGGCGTTCTGCGTCTCGCGACGTCATGCGGATTTCATGGCCGAGCGCTTCCGCAAAGAGGGCATCCGCGCCGCTGCGGTCTATCAGGGTTCCTCGCTCGATCGCAGCGCCGCCTTGGAGCAGCTCGAACGGGGCGACCTCCAAGTGATTTTTTCGGTGGATCTCTTCAACGAGGGCGTGGACTTACCGGCCATCGATACGGTCATGATGCTGCGCCCGACGGAATCGAAGGTCCTGTTCCTCCAGCAGTTGGGCCGCGGACTGCGGCGAGCACCGGACAAGGATCGCTTGGTCGTGCTGGACTTCATCGGCAATCACAAAGGCTTTCTCAACAAACCACAGGCACTTTTCGACGTGGGGTCGGGTTACGCCGCACTGGCGGACTTCGCGCGCAAGGCGCGTAACGGCGATCTTCCTCTGCCGCCCGGCTGCTTTGCGACCTACGATCTTGCCATCATCGATTTCCTCGCGCGCCTTCAAGGACGAGGACCGACATCCGACTATCAGGCTCTGCGAGAATCTCTTGGCCGCCGTCCGACCGTCGCTGAGTTTTACCGCAGCGGATCGAGCATGCCGGAACTGCGACGGCTCCACGGTCAATGGTTCGCGTTGTTGCTGGATCAGGACGATCTCGACACGCAGGAGACACGCTGCCTCGAACGGCAAGCCGATTTCCTCCGCGAGGTCGAGACCACGGCCATGACCCGCAGCTTCAAAGCCGTGCTGCTGGAATCGCTCCTGGACCACGACGGCTTTCGTCAGCCCTTGTCGGTCGAAGAACTGGCCGAGCACGCCCGCACTGTCTTCCAGCGGAGACGTCGCTTCATTCCGGATCTGAGAACGGATTTGCAGGATTTGGACGACGCCAAGGCCGGCCAATGGCTGCGTTACTGGCGAGCCAACCCCATCAACGCCTGGACCGGGGGCAACCGTTCGGGACAGAGTCGAGCCTGGTTCGAGATCCGCGAAGGTTGTTTCTGCCCGACATTCGATGTGGCCGGCGAGGATCTCGATACCTTCCAATCCATGGTCCGAGAGCTGGTCGACTACCGATTTGCGGCCTACGAGCCGCGTCTAACCAGGACCTCGACAGGCGAAGAGGGTCTGGAGCGGGCTGAGGTGCAATCGACCGAATCGGCGCGCGTGTTGCCTTTCTCGCGCCCGACCGCGTCGACACCGGCACGCGTCGAGCTGCCGTACTATCCGGACCTTCGCATCGCCTGCGGTCATTTTCGGCGAGGTCGCGGCGACTCCGAGCAACGTTGCGCCTTTGCCGATCAGGGTTACGGCCGCCTTGATCCTGCGCGCGATTTTGTCGCACGCGCCGCCGGTCACTCCATGGACGGCGGAACGCGACCGATCCGCGATGGCGATTACCTACTGTTGGAGCGGATTGCACCGACTCAGGCCGGTACGCTTAACGGACAAGTCGTCGCCATCGAGCGTCAAGACGCCGGCGAAGATCAATACCTGTTGCGTCGTGTCATCAAGACGGCGGACGGCCGCTATCGACTCAAGGCCAATCACCCGGACCATCCGGAGATCGAGGCTGAAGAGCAGATGCGGCCATTGGCGAGATTAAAGGCGGTCCTGGACGCGGTCGAAATCCTGGATCGCGCTTCTTTGGCCTTACCTTCAGTGGCGGGCTTCGCCCCGAACCCTGCCGATGCAGGAGCTTTACGCTTTTATCTCATTGTCTATCCCGGGGGTGTCGCCGCTTCGCGACGAGGTTCACTGTCATCTGCCAGAGAGCACGCAATGAGCGACCCGGCCCTGAGTAGCCACAAGCATGCCGTCGTGACGGATTATGACTCCCCGTGGAAGACGGTTCTGGAGCGGTACTTTCCCGATTTCCTGGCCTTCTTCTGCCCCGACGCCCATGCCGGTATCGACTGGACGCACGGTTACAGCCTGCTCGACAAGGTGGAGCAGCAGTTGTAGTCCGAAGTCCAGCAATTCGATAAGGAAAAGCACATGCATTACTTGAGCAGCATAGAGCGGATAGCGCAACAAAAAGGCATCGAGCACAGCAATTCCCGCCGTGTACGCCCGGAATCGATCGAGACCGTCGCAGACGCATGTGGAGAACGTTCAGGCATGGCACTCCTCTCGCCGCCGGGCGGCGCTGCTGCAACGGTTGGCTTTCGGTGACCCTCAAGCGCGGC
>JBGSKP010000249.1:0-3760 GCA_041741175.1 Thiocapsa sp.
GCGCTCGGAGGCCTCCGGCGCGGAGGTCGTCGAGCAGGTGCTGGAACTCAGGGAACAGGGATGGGAGGCCATCCGCCTGATGCCGGCCGGCCAGCGCTCGGAGAGGGTCTGGGAGCCTCGCGAAAGCATCGCCGAGACCGCCCGCTGGACGGTAAAGTGCCGCGAGGCCGCGCCGGACGCGATTCTCGGCATCGACTTCCACCATCGCCTCAGCGTGGCGGAGGCGGCCAGCTACTGCCAGAAGATGCCGCGCGGCACGCTGGACTTCCTGGAAGAACCCATCCGGGACGAGACGCCCAGCGCCTACGAGGCGTTGCGCAAGCTGACCGACGTTCCCTTCGCGATCGGCGAGGAGTTCTCCTCCAAGTGGCAGTTCCTGCCCTACATCGAGCGCGACCTCACCCAGTTCAACCGCATCGACATCTGCAACGTCGGCGGCCTGACCGAGGCGATGAAGGTCGCCGGCTGGACCGAGGCCCATTACATCGACATGATGCCCCACAACCCGCTCGGGCCGATCTGCACCGCAGCCACGGTGCATTTCGCCGCCGCCGTGGCGAACTTCGCCTGGCTAGAGACCCGCGCCTCGCCGGGCGAGCTCTACCACGGCTTCGACGATCCCGACCTCTTCCCCGGAATGCTGACCCTCGACGGGGCCTGCTACCGCGTCAGCGACCGGCCGGGCCTCGGGGTCGACGTCGACGAGGCGCTGGTCAAGAAGCAGAGCTACCGGCCGTGGGAGGCGCCCCATCTCGTTCGAAGGGACGGCTCGGTCACCAACTGGTAGGAGCCGCGTCCGTGCCGCTACGCCTTGCCCCCGCGCGCCGCCAGCCAGACCTCGTACTCCGGCCAGGCATCCTTGTGCAGCGGGTAGTAGCGCTTCAGCGATTCGCCTGCGAGCAGCTTCTCGCGCGAGAACTCCTCCCAGCCGTGGTCCTTGTGCGCCTTGGCGATCATCGCCTCCGCCAGCGCCACCGGCACGCAGACCGCGCCATCGTCATCCGCCACGATGATGTCGCCCGGGATCACCGTCACCCCCCCCGCAGGCCACCGGCACGTTGACCGCCAAGGGCATCAGCACCGTCTGCGCGTGGTAGTTCGGCGTGACCCCCCTGAGCCACATCGGGATGCCCAGTTTCTGCACCTTGGACCAGTCGCGTACGCATCCGTCGATAACGACTCCCGCCCCCTTCAGCCCCTTGAAGTAGGTCATCATCATGTCGCCGAAAATGCCTGAGGCGAGATCGCCACGGGCGTCAACCACTACTATGTCACCTTCGGCAACCTGATACAGCACGTGCCGGTGCAACTGCGTTTCGACGTCGGCGTATTCGCCTTCCTCGAACAGGTCCTCCCTTCGGGGCATCATCTGCAGCGTCACGCAGGGGCCGGCGATGACCAGGCCAGCTGTGCGCGCAACGGGGCCCACCATGAAGCAGTTGCGAAAACCCATATGCGCCAGCGTTGCACTGGCCGTAGCGGCGCCAACTTCGCGGACCCGCTCGACAAGTTCTTTGGATGGGCGATTGATCTTGGCGATTTCCATTCCAGCTTCTCCTCCGCTGTGTGAATTCGACGTCATCATCATTACCGCCCGGTTGCAAGCCCGCGCGCTATTGCCAAGCCGCGCGGGGCAGCATTTACTCCATTTGACCAAGGGGGAGCGAGAATGTCAGCCACCGGAACGATCGAGAATGCCGTGCGTCGCGCCTCGGAGCCGTCGCAACTGAAGATCACCGATATTCGCGTCGCCACGATCCGCGCGCAGGGCATACATCCCATCCTGAAGATCGAAACCAACCAGGGTGTGTACGGACTGGGCGAAGTGCGCGACGGTGCCCATCCTGATACCGCGATGCGGTTGAAGCCGCTGCTGCTCGGGCAGAACCCTTGCAACGTCGAATATCTGTTCCGGCGCATCAAGCGCTATGGCGGAGAGAGCCGCGAGGCAGGCGGGGTCTGTGCCATCGAGATCGCTCTGATGGATCTGGTCGGCAAGGTCTACGGCGTCCCGTGCTATCAGTTGCTGGGGGGCAAGTTCCGCGACAAGGTTCGGATTTATGGCGACACGCCTACTCCAGCCGATCCAACGCCACAGGCCTTCGCCGAGGTTGTGCGCTCGCGGCGCTCACTCGGCCTGGATTTCATCAAGTTCGACTTGTCGGCCCGCCTGTTCGAGGCTGTCCCAGGTGCGCTGGTCGGTTCGGATACCCGCCACGAATACCCTCAATACCGCCAGTTTCACACACCTGGCCGAGGCGCTGGGGCGCGGATCAGCGAGCGCGGTCTGGAACTGGTTCGCGAAATCTGCAGCGCGGTGCGTGCGGAGGTCGGGCCTCAGGTCTCACTGTGCACCGATCATTTCGGCGAAGGGTTTGTCACGGTGGACGAGGCCATCCGTATCGGTCGCGCGATCGAGCCATTCAACCTGGCCTGGATTGAGGACGTGATGCCCTGGACCGACATCGCCGGCCACAAGCGCGTTGCCGACGCCTTGCTGACGCCGGTCGCGGCAGGCGAAGATCTCTTTCTTTTCGAGGGCTTTCGCGAGGCGATCGAGACCCGCGCCTTCGACGTCATCCATCCGGACATGCTGTCTTCGGGAGGACTGACCGAGACCAAGAAGATTGCCGACCACGCCGAGCGCCACGGTATCCCCACCGCGCTGCACGCCTGCTGCTCACCGGTGGCTTTCATGGCCAACGTCCATCTCGGCGCAGCGCTCGCCAGTTTGACGGCGGTCGAACATCACGCCCTGGATGTCCCGTGGTGGACCGATATCGTCACCGGGATTGCTCCGGATTACTTTGTCGATGGCTATGTCACGGTACCGGATACCCCTGGCCTTGGCGTTGACCTGAACGAGGATGTCATCCGGGAACACCTTGTCAATTGGTCCGGCTATTTCGAGCCATCGGACGAGTGGAATGCGGAGCGCGTCGGCTTCCTGGACCATCTGGTCTGGTAGCGAAAACGACTACTTGAGAAGCGCGACCCCGCAACGATTGTCGGTGCCGAGGGCAGGGGGGATGGCAGACGGTTTCTGCATTTGAACCTTGACGTCGGGTATATATCCGAGATTATGGGGGAAACTCAGGAGGAGGTTTTGGCAACCATATCCCTTTCGCGCGTGCACAAGCGTTTCGGCGATGTCGAGGTCATCCGGGATGTCAGCCTGGATATCGCGGCAGGCGAACTCGTTGTCTTCCTCGGCCCATCAGGCTCCGGCAAAACCACCTTGCTGCGCATGATTGCCGGCCTCGAAAGCATCGATGAAGGCACGCTGACGATCGCTGGCGTGCGATCGGAAAAACTGCCTCCCGGCAAGCGCCATGTTGCGATGGTGTTCCAGAACTACGCCCTCTACCCCCATATGACCGTAGCCGAGAACATGGCTTTCGGGTTGAAGAATATCGGTATGGCGAGCGCTGAAATCGGTAACCGGATCGCCGAGGCAGCGCGGGTACTCGAGATGGAAGCGCTGCTTCAGCGGCGGCCATCGCAACTGTCCGGAGGCCAGCGACAGCGTGTTGCCATTGGCCGCGCCATCGTCAAGGAGCCAAAAGCATTCCTGTTCGACGAACCGCTGTCCAACCTTGATGCGGCCCTGCGGGCGCGCACCCGTGTCGAATTGGCCGAACTGCATCAGCGCCTGAAATCGACGATGGTCTATGTAACGCATGACCAGGTCGAGGCGATGACGCTGGCAAACCGCATCGTCATCCTCAACGATTGCCGGATCGAGCAGGTGGGCACTCCA
>JBGSKP010000250.1:0-9433 GCA_041741175.1 Thiocapsa sp.
CGCACCACCATCGCGCGAATCGCGTCGGCGACCTGCGCCGCGCTGTCGAGCCGCAGAAACTCGGCACGCTCGGGCAGCAGACGTTGATCCGCAAGATAGACCGCATCCGCGTGCCAGAGTGCGGCATCGTCCGGGCTCGGCACGGTCGGGATCATTGTTTCCATCGTGGGCTCCTTGTGGCATGTTCTCAGCATTGTCACCTATCCGATGCCCCCACCGAAAGGACCGACCGATGCAAGCCGAGCTTTTGATCCATGCCCAATGGATCGTGCCCGTTGATCCGCAGGATCGTCAGCTCACCGACCACGCAATCGCCATCGCGGGTGGCCGTATCCTCGCGCTGCTTCCGTCCGAAGAGGCGCGCCGCAGCATCGACGCCGAACGGGTCGTCGATCTGCCCGGTCACCTCTTGATCCCAGGCCTGATCAATGCTCACACCCACGCTGCTATGGTGCTGATGCGGGGGCTTGCCGACGATCTGCCGCTCATGACCTGGCTGCACGAGCATATCTGGCCGGCCGAGCAGCGCTGGGTCGATCCGGGCTTCGTCGCCGACGGAACGCGACTCGCTGTCCTGGAGATGCTCCGCGGCGGGATCACCTGCTACAACGACATGTATTTCTATCCGGAGGTGACCGCACAGGTCACGGCCGAGGCCGGGTTGCGGGCGGTCATCGGCATGATCGTGGTCGATTTTCCGACCGGCTACGCCGCCGATGCCGACGCCTATATCGCGAAAGGCCTCGCACTCCACGAGCATTATCGCGGCCATCCACTGATCCGCATGGCCTTCGCGCCGCACTCGCCCTATGCGGTCTCGGACGCGCCCCTGCTGCGCGTTCGGGCACTCGCCGATGAGTTGGAGGTACCGATCCACATCCACCTGCACGAGACCCACGACGAGGTGGTGCAGTCACTGCGCGATCATGGCGAACGCCCGTTGGCGCGGCTGGAGCGGCTCGGATTGGTCGGCCCCGGACTCGCGGCCGTGCATATGACCCAGCTCGAAGAGGGCGAGATCGCGATGTTGGCCGACGCCGGGGCGCAGGTGGTGCATTGCCCCGAATCCAATCTGAAGCTCGCCAGCGGATTCTGCCCGGTCGCCAGGCTGCTGGACGCGGGTGTCAACGTCGCACTGGGCACCGACGGCGCGGCCAGCAACAACGATCTGAACATGCTTGGCGAGATGCGCACCGCGGCACTGCTCGGCAAGGGGGTGGCGGGCTCGGCGTCGGCGTTACCGGCAGCCGCAGCGCTGCGCATGGCGACGATCAACGGCGCTCGCGCGCTGGGTCTGGATGCGGAGATCGGCTCGCTCGAGCCGGGAAAATCGGCCGATCTGGTCGCACTGGATCTGCGCGACTCCCACACCCAGCCGCTCTATCATCCGGTATCCCAACTGGTCTATGCGGCCAGCCAGCAGCAGGTGCGTCAGGTTTGGGTGCGGGGACGACAGCTGATCCGTGACGGACTGCCGACCGGACTGGATGAGTCGCGCATCATCGCCGCAGCGCAAGCCTGGGGTGAGCGGCTCGGGCGCTGAAGCGCGCCGGGCCTCTGGCCGGCTTGGATAAGTGCAAACAGAATAGATGAACGGCAAAAGCGCAGCAGGACGTCAGGAAAACAAGGCCATGTGATGGCCGGATCGCTCTCCCCGTGCTGTGGGATTGGGCGGGCGTCCTGAGCCGACGCGGACCATCGCACCCTGAGCGCCTTTGCGGTTCAGATCTGCGAAATCAGGGTTACCCCCGGTTATGAAAGCAGCTTAAAACAGGTCGATCATGACCCGCTCGGCCTCGGAACGTGCAATGGTCGGCCCGCTCAGCCCGGCCGAACCCCACTCAACCACCTCCAGACGAACCGGTGCGACACCGCGACCCAACATCCCGATCTCGCGTGCAGCACCCTTCGACAGGTCGATGGTCCGCCCACCCGAGAAGGGGCCGCGGTCGTTGATCACCACGTCGACGGAGCGACCGTTGACTTTGTTGGTCACCGAGACCCGGGTGCCGAAGGCGAGTGTCCGATGTGCCGCTGTCATGGCATTCATGTCGAATCTGATACCGCTCGCGGTGCGCCGACCATCGAATCCTTCCCCGTAATACGAGGCGATACCGTCCGAGACAGTGGCCTGAGCCGGACTCGTGGGAAGGGACGCGACCATGGCAAGCGTAGCGGCTAGCAAGATATTTTTTCGAATCAAACCAGAGCTCTCCGTTTGTGACAGTGGGTGTCTGAGCCGCGATACGAACAGACTGATCGATCGCGACCGGGCCGAGTGTATCGGGAGACATGGATCGAATCCACCCCTTGGAGAACACATTTCGCGACCTTCCCCGACACCAACGGGCCCCATGAACACACTAGCCGTCAGTGGGCGCCGCGCCATCTTGACCCGTCAAACGCACCGGCGTGGGCGAATCGGACGGATTGGGATCATCAAGATTAGGCGAGGGCACATCAGGCACCTGCCCGGGTTGATCCGGTGCCGGTTCCAGTATCAGCACCGGTATCGGCGTGGGAGGATCGGGGAACCCGATACGCGCTTCGAGTACCGGCGCGGAGAATGCCTGACGTAAGGCCGCGTCGCGCTCGTACACATCTTCGCGAAATACGACATGGCCCTCCTCGTCCGCGAAGGCCGTCAGATAGTAGAGCAGGACCGGCAGAGGGTTGCTTAGGTTGAGATAGCGGGTCTGTCCGCGCGCGACCAACTGCCGGATCCCGGCCTGATCAAAATGCGCTTGATTCAAGATCACCTCGGCGAGCTCAAGCGGGTTCTCGACCCGGACGCAACCATTGCTGAGCGCGCGCGCCTGTCGCCCGAAGAGCGCTTTTGAAGGTGTATCATGTAGATAGATCGCATGACGATTCGGGAACATGAACTTCACCCGGCCGAGTGCATTTTTTGGTCCGGGCAACTGAACCAGCGCGTAGCGCCGGTGATCCCGTACAGCGCCGCCGCCCACCCGTTTCCCGGTCTGTCTATCAACGACCCGGAAATCATCCCCGAGGCGGCCCATCTTTTTCTGGATCGACTCGGGAACCGTCCAGGTGGGATTGAAGACGAGATGGTCCATGGTGTCGCGGAACATCGGCGTCTGCGTCTTCACTGTTCCGACAACCGCGCGGGTGGACCAGACAAATCGACCGTCGCGTGCAAGATGGACCTTGAACCCAGCGACGTCGACGAAGACATAATCTGGCGGCAGATCCGAGTAGAGCCAGCGCATCCGTTCGAGGTTGATCCGGACCTGCTCGACCCGCCGCGCATCGCCGTAGCCGTTGATCGCCGCGAGGGTTGCCGAACCCACCACGCCGTCGGGCGTCAGTCCGGAACGCAGCTGGAAGGCGACAACCGCGGCATGCAGGTCGCTGTCGAACAATTCGGCGTCAACTTGACCGGATGGCCCCTGATCGGCTAGCCGCAGCAGGCGCTCCCGGACCATAGCCACGCGGGGATCGCGGCTTCCGCTCGCGAGGCGAGTGCCGCCGGGCACGGGCGGCAGGCCGATCAGATCGGGCTGTGTTCCTGTTCCATAGCGGTTTAGTGCGAGCTTGAGATGCTCGTACCAGAAGGGTCGCGGAAATCGCCCCGCCAGGCTCGCCGCGAGATCCTCCGCGGCAACCACCTCGGTCATGTCCGTTAGGAGACGCTCGCTCGATGCGGGTGGCCGATCATGCCATGTCCGGTCCAAGGCGACCGGATCGACCTTGCCGTAGCGATGATGGTGGACATAGCGCAGCAATGCGTCGCTCAGAACGAGGTCGGCACTGACCCGCTCGGAGGCGTCCATTGACGCGAAAATCTGCGGATCGGCAAGCAGCCGGAGTCGCTCGGCGTGAAAGTCGTCCGGATGGAAGCCGTCGGCCGGACTCTGCTCCACGAGAGCGAGCAAGGCTTCGACCCGCTGACGATCGACCCAAACCAATGACGTATCCCGGCCGGCGTAGAATTCAGCGAGCAACCGGGCGGACAGGAGCGGGAGTCCATCGATCGAAACCCCTGTCTGCTCACTGATCGACGCCAACAGGTCGGTCAATGCCGCGTCTGCGCGCACAGGCGCCGCGCAGACGAGCAACACCCACACCAGTGCAACGAAAACACGCCTCATCTCACTTCGGCCACCACTGCGACCACGCAAAGATCCCCCGGCGGCTCACCCGGCCGATCAGCATTCGCCGATCAGTTGCGTTCGTCCGTTCTCGTCGAGCGTTTCGAGCCGGACGGTGAAGCCCCAGAGCCGCCTGATGTGCCGCAGCATCTCGTCGACCGAATCGCCAAGCGGGCGACGGTTGTGTCGATAATGCCTCAGCGTCATCGACCGATCGCCTCGGCGATCGACATTGCAGACCTGAATGTTCGGTTCGCGCGTACCCAGGTTGTATTGCTCGGCGAGCGCCTGTCTCAATGCACGATAACCCTGGTCGTCGTGAATCGAAGTCACTTCCAGATGCTCTTCGCGATCGTTGTCGCAGACGCCGAAGAGTCGGAATTCACGCATTAAAGCGGGCGACAGGTACTGCGCAATAAAGCTCTCGTCCTTGAAGTTACGCATGGCGAAATCGAGCACTTTCAGCCAATCCCCACCCGCAATATCCGGGAACCAGGCCCGATCTTCATCGGTCGGCTCTTCGCAGATTCGCCGAATATCCCGCATCATGGCAAACCCTAACGCATAGGGGTTAATACCGTTGTAATAGGGCTTATCAAACGTCGGTTGGAACACCACGCCGGTGTGCGACTGAAGAAACTCCATCATGAACCCATCGGTGACAAATCCATCGTCGTAGAGGTGATTCATCAACGTATAGTGCCAGAAAGTCGCCCAGCCTTCATTCATCACCTGGGTCTGGCGCTGCGGATAAAAATACTGGCCGAGCTTGCGCACGATCCGAACGATTTCACGCTGCCAGGGCTCCAGCAGCGGTGCGTTTTTCTCAATGAAATACAGCAGGTTTTCCTGCGGCTCTTCCGGCCAGCGCTGATCGCTGCGCACATCGTCGACGCCGCCCGCCGTCGGCAAGGTTCGCCACAGATCATTGACCATCGACTGGAGATACGCCTCGCGATCCTTTTGACGACGCTGCTCCTCGGCGAGCGTCAGCGGCGTCGGACGCTTATAGCGATCGACCCCGTGATTCATCAGGGCGTGGCAGGAATCCAGTAGCAGCTCGACTTCCGCCTGACCATAACGCTCTTCACATTCAGCGATATAACGCCGCGCGAAGACCAGATAGTCGATGATCGCATCCGCGCTGGTCCAGGTGCGAAAAAGATAGTTGCCCTTGAAGAAACTGTTGTGTCCGTAGCACGCATGGGCAATGACCAAAGCCTGCATCGGCAAGGTGTTCTCTTCCATGAGATAGGCGATGCACGGATCCGAGTTGATTACGATCTCATAGGCCAGACCCATCTGACCACGGCGATAGGTCTGCTCGGTCGCGACAAACTGCTTGCCGAACGACCAATGCTGGTAGTTGATCGGCAGACCGACAGAGGAGTAGGCGTCGATCATCTGCTCGGAGCTGATCACCTCGATCTGATTGGCATAGGTGTCCAAACCGTAGATATTGTGCGCCAGATTGGCAATTTCCCGATCGAACCGTTCAAGCATCGGGAACGACCATTCCGAGGAATCCGAGATGAGTTGTGTGCTCATGCCTCCTGCCTCTTAAACAGCTCTCTGAATACGGGAAAGATATCTTCTGCCCCCCCGATTTCCTGCATGGCAAAGTGCCGATGCGCCGCAGCCACCTCTTGATAGGCATACCAGAGGCTTTGGTGCTGACGCGGGGTAATCTCGACATAGGCGAAATAGCGCATCAGCGGCATCAGTTTCTCCACCAGCAGATCACGACAGACCGTGGAGTCCGAATCCCAGTTGTCGCCGTCGGAGGCCTGCGCTGCATAGATGTTCCACACCGACGAATCATAGCGCTCCTTCAGGATGTCGTAAGCCATCGTCAAGGCGCTCGAGACGACCGTGCCGCCGGTCTCGCGCGAATAGAAGAACTCCTGCTCGTCGACCTCTTGAGCGATCGTATGATGACGGATGAAGACGACATCGATCTTGTCGTAATTGCGTTGCAGGAAGAGATACAACAGAATAAAGAAACGCTTTGCGAGGTTCTTGCGGACCTGGTCCATTGAGCCGGAGACGTCCATGATGCATACCATCACGGCCTTGCTGGTCGGCTCGGGCAGCTTCGTGAAGCTCTGATAGCGCAGATCGAAGGTATCGATGAAGGGCAACGCGGCAATGCGCGTGCGCAGTCGATCGATCTCTTCACGCAGCTCGCGCACATGCGGATCGGCCTCTTCGACACCGGCCTCGATAAGCGTCTCTAGCTCCGCCTCAAGCTCACGCACCCGTGCACGCAGGGGGGCTCCGATTGCGGTTCGGCGCGCAATGGCACCTTTGAGCGATCGCACGACGTCGATATTGGAGGGCGATCCGTCGGTTGAATAGCCGGCGCGCACCGTTTTGAACTCGGTCGTTCCGATCAGCTGGTTCCGCACCAGATTAGGAAGTTCCAGGTCGTCGAACAGGAGGTCCATGAACTCCTCGCGCGACAGCTCGAAGACGAAATCATCGTCTCCGCTGCCGCCCTTCCCCGCTTTGCCCTGACCCGAGCCTTCTCCACCGCCGCCATCGGGGCGACGGATTCGATCGCCGGTCACGAACTCCTTGTTGCCCGGATGCACCATGTCGCGGATGCCGCCCTTGCCGTGATGAAACAAGGGCTCGGAGATATCCTTCGACGGAATACCGACACGCTCGCCCGAGTCGATATCCATGATGCTGCGCTTGTTGACGGCATCGGCAACCGACCGCTTGAGCTGAGACTTGTAGCGTTTCAGAAAGCGTTGGCGGTTAACCGCGCTTTTATTCTTGCCGTTTAAACGACGGTCGATGAAATGTGACATAAGGACAATAGCCTACTCGGTTGGGAGAAACAGCGACAAACCCCGCAAGCCCTCGCCCTCCGTATCGATGAGACGCCGAGCGGAGCGGCGTCCCATCACGAGCTCTACTGCGACTTTCTAACCCGGAGATACCATTCCGACAGGAGCCGAACCTGCTTTGGCGTGTAGCCCTTTTCGGTCATGCGATCGACGAACTGATCGTGCTTCTTCTGCTCGTCGACCGAGGATTTGGCGTTGAAGGAGATCACCGGCAACAGATCTTCGGTGTTGGAGAACATCTTCTTCTCAATGACCACCCGCAACTTCTCGTAGCTGGTCCATTTCGGATTGGCACCACCGTTGTTCGCCCGCGCCCGCAGCACGAAGTTAACGATCTCGTTGCGGAAATCCTTCGGATTGGAGATACCGGCGGGCTTCTCGATCTTTTCAAGCTCCTCGTTGAGCGCACTGCGATTCATCATCTCACCGGTATCGGGATCGCGATACTCCTGATCCTGAATCCAGTAATCGGCGTAGGTCACGTAACGATCGAAGATGTTCTGGCCGTACTCGGCATAGGACTCCAGATAAGCCGTTTGCAGCTCCTTGCCGATGAACTCGGCGTAGCGCGGCGACAGATACTGCTTCAAGAAACTCAGATAGCGCTCCTGGGTTTCCGCGGGAAGCTGCTCGCGCGTGATCTGGCGCTCCAGCACATACAGCAGATGGACCGGATTAGCCGCGACCTCGCTATGGTCGAAATTGAACACCTGCGAGAGGATTTTGAACGCGAACCGGGTGGAGATGCCCGACATCCCCTCGTCTACGCCGGCGTAGTCGCGGTACTCCTGCACGGACTTGGCTTTGGGGTCGGTGTCCTTAAGGTTCTCGCCGTTGTAGACCCGCATCTTGGAGAAGATGCTCGAGTTCTCCGGCTCCTTCAAGCGGGTCAACACCGAGAACTGAGCCATCATCGAGAGCGTTCCTGGCGCGCAGGGCGACGCGGCGAGCGAGCTGTTCTGGAGCAGCTTCTCGTAGATCTGGGTCTCTTCGTTCACGCGCAGACAGTAGGGCACCTTGACGATGAAGACGCGGTCGAGAAACGCCTCGTTGTTTTTGTTGTTGCGGAAGGTCTGCCATTCCGACTCGTTGGAGTGCGCCAGGATGATGCCCTGGAACGGCAAAGCCGACAGGCCCTCGGTGCCGTTGTAGTTACCCTCTTGCGTGGCGGTCAGCAAGGGGTGGAGCACCTTGATCGGCGCCTTGAACATCTCGACGAATTCCATCACGCCCTGATTGGCCCGACAGAGCGCACCGGAGTAGCTGTAGGCATCGGCATCGTGTTGGGCAAAGCGCTCCAACTGGCGGATATCGACCTTACCGACCAAGGATGAGATGTCCTGATTATTTTCGTCGCCGGGTTCCGTCTTGGCGATAGCCACCTGCTCCAGAACCGAGGGATACAGCTTCACGACCTTGAACTGCGTGATGTCGCCGCGGAACTCCTGCAGACGCTTGACCGCCCAGGGTGACATGATGGTGCGCAGATAGCGCGACGGGATGCCGTAGTCTTCTTCGAGGATCGGCCCGTCCTCCTCGGGCGAGAACAGACCCAGAGGCGACTCGAATACGGGCGAGCCATGGATGGCGTAGAAGGGTTTCTCCTCCATCAACTCCTTGAGCTTTTCGGCCAGGGAGGATTTACCGCCGCCGACCGGACCGAGTAGGTAAAGGATCTGCTTCTTTTCTTCGAGCCCTTGCGAGGCATGCTTCAGGTAGGAGACCAGATGCTCGATCGCCTCTTCCATGCCATAGAATTCGGAGAAGGCGGGATAGCGCCGGATCATCTTGTTCTGAAAGATGCGGCTCAAGCGCGGGTCGTCGCGCGTGTTCACCAGCTCGGGCTCGCCGATCGCCATGAGCAAACGCTGAGCCGCGCCCGCATAGGCGCTCGGGTCCGTTTTGCAGAGTTGCAGGTACTCATCCAGGCTCAGCACCTCTTCGCGTGATGCCTCGTAACGTGCCTGGTAGCGCTCGAAGATCGACATAAACGTAATACCTCATTCGGAAGCTGCTGATGCTCGCCCGACCCATCGGCGACCGCTGTCCACTTGGGCTAATTGCTCGGGGCGAAGTGTGGAAAAGACAAGGCTTAAATGCAATGGCAGCAAGAAGCGAGCCATTGGCCATATAACGGGCCCATGCACCGTGCCGGCGCTTTCTTGATCCATGATCGGGGCGACCTGCGCACCAAAAAAGTGCGATTGGCTCGATCCGCCGCCTCAGCGTCGCAACGCACTGGTTCATAACGATCGATCCGGCATGCCGCCCGGCATCAAAGAACCCGATCGCTCCTACAGGCTCCGAGCCGCATCCAGATCCCATTTAAAATGGCGACAGGATGTCGTGAACTCGCGGCACCGGCACCGGCACCGGCTTAGAAGACATCTGGAACGCGCCGCGGTTCAGCCCGCCAGATCCCAGCCGCGAGCCCGCCCGCAACCGCGTCGAACGCTCCGCGGC
>JBGSKP010000251.1:0-3421 GCA_041741175.1 Thiocapsa sp.
ACGTGCGCCCCGCCGGCGCAGGCCAGACGGGCAACGCGCTTCTCGCCGGCGCCCAGCGCAACGCCGAGGAAATCGGCGATCGTCTGATTCATTGCCGCAGAATTGACCGTACATTTACCGGGCGCAATCTCACCTTTCACCAGCATCTCGGCGAAAGGTCGGCAACCTGCCGTGCCGCAGGCGCCGCAGTTGGCCCGTGGCAGCAAGTCCTCGACCTGGTCAATGCGCGGATCTTCGTAAACGTAAAGTCGCCGGTTCGCCAGGATCAGGATCGCGGCGAGCAACAGGCCAAGTGCGGCCATAAAGGCGACTGCGGTGAGAATGGATGCCATACACTGCTCATGAGGCCAAGTTCGGACGGAAAACCGCAAGGCGGACCCTGCGCGCTGCTGCGGCCACAACCGAGCTGCTGCGACCAAGGCCGCTGCGCATCGGGGTCGGCGGTCGCTTGACCGGACTCTCGACCAATTGCTCGACCCCCAATTGCACGACCCCAAGCGCTCGACCGATGCGTCGACCCTTGCTCGATTGGCGTCGCGGCTTGCCTGCCGTCCAGTGGTCTTTGGGAATGTTACGAAATTATGATGTATTAAATTTCATAATTCCGTTAATCGTTACTATTGACTCGCATCAGAACGCATTGAACCAGATGTTTTTTTGATCCGGCGCCTGCCCTGCGCCAGCCATCCGACCAAGATTCAGCCGGGCTCAACCCAAGCCCCAACCCGACACGCGCGCGATCCGAACTACTGAATCTGCTCGATCACGGCGGTCACCAGGCCGGTTTTCAATGCCTCCGACAGGGAGATCAGCAGGATCTTGTTGTTGGGGACCGAAGCGGCGGCAATCGCGACATCCGGGCTGATCCCCATCTCGCGCAGATACAAAAAGGCATCCGCGACATAGCGCTGGCCGCCCTCGTGACTGCTGAATCGCTCCGGAACACGGCTTTGGTGGATTCCCAGCTTCGCCTTGGGTGTCACATAACGCTCGACTCCGCCCGCGAGCACGTCGATACAGGCCGACGTGCAACTTTCGTCAACCGCCGTGCGCATGCCCATGCTGCGCAGATGGCGGCCCAGCTTGCGTGCCTCGAAGACCGAGCCGCCCGGACTGTTGATCACCAGCCCCACCGCCTGACGCCGCCGCAGCTCCGAAATGGTCTGCTCGGCGAACCCGTCCACGATATCGACGCCGTCGAGCCGCAGCCAGGTATTGCGCAGCGTCCCGTCGGGCGCGAACCGTACCAGGGTCGAAGACACCTCGGTCGCCAGCGCAATCTCCAGACAGGACTCGGTGGCGAAGACAAGCAGAGCCGATCCACGCGATCCGTAATCCCTCACCAGTCGATTGGATCGCGCGATGATATCGTCGACCCGATAGCCATACTTCTCCGCAGCGGCAATCACCGCCGAATCCGTGACGGCGACATCCATGTTCTGGCCCACCCGCAAGAGATGACAGGCGGCAATCCGCGACAGCCACTCATCCTGTCCGATGCCCTGCGGCGGCGCGACAGCACCTGAGATCCGTGTCGGTCCTGCATCCGAGCCCTTGACTGTCCCGGTCGTGGAGCGCGGGATCGCGCAACCGCTCAGCAGTGCGACGCACACCAGCAGCATAGAAGACACGGTCAGGCGTGGCATTGCGAAACCTCGGTCACGAGCCGTCAGGCGCGGATCTCGATGTCCTGTCCGATCAGATAAGACTTCACGGCCTGGATCGGCACCTCGCGCCGATGAAAGATCCCGGCAGCCAGCGCGGCCTCGACACCGGTCGCGGCAAAGACCTCCGCGAAGTGCTCGACACAGCCGGCACCGCTGGAGGCGATGACCGGAATCCCGACAGCCGATCGAACCGCCTGCACCAGCTCCAGATCAAAGCCGGATCCCGTGCCGTCGCGATCGATCGAGTTCAACAGGATCTCGCCGGCACCCAGCTCCTCGCAAGCGCGCGCCAGCTCAACGGCGTCGACGTCGCGTCCTTCGCGCCCCCCTTTGACCGTGCATTGAAACCAACAATAGCCCTCGCCCTCCGGGCCGGGCGTAGCGGTCGCAACCGTCTGGTGGCGGCTATCCTGTGGTGATCGCACATAGACGCGGCGCGGATCGATGGAGATCACCACCGCCTGGTTGCCGTAGACGCGCGCGATCTGCTCGATTGCGGTCGTGCCATCCTTTGCGCCGCGCCGCAGGTAGCCTTCCACCGCATCCACCGCGTCCGAGCCGATCGAGATCTTGTCGGCCCCGGAGCGGAAATAGGCGTTGGCCACATCCAGCGCGGAATACTCGACCCCCTGCGCATCGCGAAAGGCACGGATACCGCCGCCGATCGTGAGCGGCACAAACACCCGCTCGGAGGTGCGTTCGAGCACCTCCAGCATCGGCTGATCGGCAAGCGGAAAATCGCGAAAGGCCGTGATATTGAGAAAGGTGATCTCGTCGGCGCCTTCCTCATAATAACGCTGCGCCAGCTCGACCGGTTTACCTAGGTTGCGCACCTCGCCGGCCTCGCGCACGTCGTATTGATCGCCCTTGGTGACGACCAGGTCGCCGGCGTCGTTGGTGCGTACATCCAGACAGGCAATGATGCGCTTGGCCAGTCGGGTCGGAGCCTGATCGGTCGCGGTGGTGGTTGTGAGGGTGGTCACGCCCGCATCCTCGCCTGCGAGGAAGCGGCGCAGGATCCTCAGCCCGGCACTCCCGCTCTTCTCGGGATGGAATTGAACAGCGCCCACCCGGCCGCGCTCGACCGCGCTTAAAAACGGCCGGCCATAGTCGGTCCTGGCAAGCTGCCAGTCCTGATTCTCCGCGGCGGGCTCGGCAAAGAAGGAGTGGACGAAATAGAGCTTCTCACCGGCATAGTCGGCGAACAGCGGGGAGTCGCGCGCGACCCGCACGGCGTTCCAGCCCATGTGCGGAATGGCCAGCGGTGCCACCGCGAAACGGCGAATCTGCCCGGGGATGATCCCGAGCCCCGGCACGCCAGGCGACTCGTCGCTGCCTTCAAACAGGGTTTGCAGACCGATACAGATTCCCAGGTAGGGTCGACCCGCGGCGAGATACTCGCGCAACGGCTCGACATAGCCCAGCGCATGCAGACGCTCCATGGCCGCACCAAAGGCGCCCACGCCGGGAAAGATGAGACGCTCGGCTTTGAGGATGTCAGCCGGCTGCTTGATCTCGGTCAGGGCGAAACCGAGTGATTGAATGGCATTACGCAGGCTGCGCACGTTGCCGGCGCCGTAGTCAAGCAGCGAGATCATGAATCGATATCCGAGAAGCGCTGTATGGGGAGCAGCCAAGCGTCGACGAGGACCCTCGACCGAAAGCCTTATCTTAGCGCTAACGGCCGTCGAGATTCAGCTTTCTACGTGATCGGCCGTCAGATCGATACCCTCGGCCGCCACCACCCGCGCCAG
>JBGSKP010000252.1:0-5647 GCA_041741175.1 Thiocapsa sp.
CAGATCGACGGCACCAGCGCGCATCGTCTGCTCGGCGCGACGGCGCTCGCTCGGCAGATAACCGCCGCGATAGGCAAGCACGCGCGGCGGCTTGCGCGGATCGCGGTCGAAGACATCCTTCAGATATTTGGTGATGACCTCGACCATGAGGCGGGAGCGCGCGAAGACGATGCTCTTGAGCCCCAGCTTGGCCGCCGTGCGCGCGATCCGCGTGGTCTGCGACCGTGCCGATGCACGGATGCCGAGATCCGGGTTGATGACCGGCGGATTCCAGAGCAGGAGGTGACGCTCGCCCTGCGGCGCGCCGGACTCCGTGATGGCCACGACCGGCGCGCCGCAGAGACGCTCGGCCAGCTCGGCCGGATTGGCGATGGTCGCCGAGGCGAAGATGAAGGTCGGCTCCACGCCGTAGAAACGACAGACCCGCCGGAGTCGCCGAAAGACGTTGGCGACATGCGAGCCGAAGACACCCCGATAGGTATGCAGCTCGTCGACCACGATGTAGGCCAGCCCCTCGAAGAACTGCGCCCATTTGGTGTGATGCGGCAGGATCGCCTGATGCAGCATGTCCGGATTGCTGAGCACGATATCGCCGCGTGTGCGCACCGCCTTGCGGGCATCGCCGGGCGTGTCGCCGTCGAAGGTGAAGGCCTTCACGCCCGGTCCGCCGACGGCCTGGATGGCGCGGCTCAACGCCATCAGCTCGGCGGCTTGGTCCTGGGCGAGCGCCTTGGTCGGGAAGAGATAGAGCGCCTTGCGGCCTCGGGACAGCACGGCATCGAGCACCGGCAGGTTGTAGCAGAGTGTCTTGCCGGACGCGGTCGGCGTGGCGACGACGAAGTGCCGCTTGGCACGGGCCAGATCCCAGGCTTCGCGTTGATGGCTGTAGAGGCGCGCGCGACCGTCGGCCCTCAGCGCATCGGCAAGCGACGGTGCGAGACCGTCCGGCAGATCGAGCCAGCGCGCGGGCCGCGCGGCCTGAGTCGACTCGCCGGCAATCCGTCCCCGATAGCCCTTGAGCAGATGAGCCTTCAGACGCGTGACGGGCTGAGCCTCGGACGGCGCGGCCTCGACGATCGTCTCGTCACGCGCAGCGCGGGTCAGTGGATCAGAAAGGGGCAGGCTGTGGATTCCGCTCACGGGGGATTGGTTGATGGGATGGGCCGGATTCGGGACGGGATGCAACGAATCGCGATCATCCCCCGGACATCCGGATCCTGCAACCTCGCCGGTCCGGTCGAAATAAATGGACACGCCCCTGTATCGAAAACTGCTAACCTGTTGGACCCGCGAAAATGATCGCGTTAAACCGCGTCACCACAAAAGTCGGAAAAATCCTTGAGCCCGACACAACATGAAAATGACGCATTTCACTCTGGACGCGGTTAAACGGAGGTCAGTTACACCATGTCGACGCGCGCGGCCACTCAGGCCGAGCAGCACCCACCGACCCCGGAAACAGCCAGCGTTCAACCCGTCTCGCAGAGACGCCGGCACGCATGGCGCCCGAGCAGCGTCTGGATCAAGAGATTGCGGCGCGCCGAGAAGCCGAAGAGGTGCTCGCGCGCCTTCGTGCTCAACAGCCCGGGCGCGGACCGCCCGAACCCTTCATCTCGCAACCAAGCGGCGGGTTTATGGCAAGCCCGGAAAACCCTATACTGACGATCGATTAAAAGCGCTCGATGAGCACAAAACCAAGAGGACACTCATGCATAACGGCACGACCATCACCCAGTTCATCATCGAAGAGCAACGGCACCTTGCCGGCGCCACAGGCGACTTCACGTCCTTGCTCAACGACATCGTCACGGCCTGCAAGGTCATCAGCAATATGGTGAACCAGGGTGCGCTGGTGGGTGTCCTCGGAAGCGCCGAGAGCGAGAACATCCAGGGCGAGACCCAGAAGAAGCTCGACATCCTCACCAACGAGGTCTTCATCAAGTCCAACGAATGGGCTGGTCACCTCGCGGCCATGGCCTCGGAGGAGATGGACACCATCTATGACATTCCTGTCCGCTATCCGCGCGGCAAGTATCTGCTGACATTCGACCCGCTAGACGGCTCCTCGAACATTGACGTCAACGTCTCGGTCGGGACCATTTTCTCGATCCTGCGGTGCGCCGGCGGCTGCGACAACCCCACCGAGCGCGACTTCCTCCAGGCCGGCACTCAACAGGTCGCCGCCGGCTATGCCCTCTACGGTCCGTCGACCATGATGGTGCTGACCACCGGCAAGGGCGTAAACGGCTTCACCCTGGACCAGAACATCGGCGAGTTCATCCTCACCCATCCCGACATGACGATCCCGGCCGACACGCGCGAGTTCGCCATCAACGCGTCGAACATGCGGTTCTGGGAGCCCCCGGTGAAGCGCTACGTCCAGGAATGCCTGGACGGCAAGGAAGGCCCGCGCGGCGATGACTTCAACATGCGCTGGATCGCCTCCATGGTCGCCGAGGTGCATCGCATCCTGACCCGCGGCGGCGTCTTCCTGTACCCGATGGACAGCAAGATGAAGTCCAAGGGGCTCGGCGGAAAGCTTCGTCTGCTCTACGAGGCCAACCCCATGTCCTTCATCGTCGAGCAGGCCGGCGGCGGCTCCATCACGGGTACCGGGCGCATCATGGATCTGCAGCCCGAATCGCTGCACCAGCGGGTGCCGGTTATCCTCGGCTCCAAGAACGAAGTCGAGCGCATCCTCGGCTACCACGCACAGTAGAGCCTAGTCGGCGTCCCCATGCCGACTCGGGTGCCCGCACGGGCACCCGAATTCGATTCTTTCCCTTCGACCGCAGACTTATCACCATGACGTCCGACATCTCACTTCGGAAGCGAGCGCTTGAGTCGCTCGATCGGCTGCGTGGGCGAGCTGAGATGCTCGAAGCCGTGGTGCCGCAATCGATCGGTGGATCCCCGGCCTTCGACGCCTTCCTCCACGCGCTCGTCCGACCGCTAACCACCTACATCGAATGGGCCGCGGAGCTGCTGACCGAAGAGGATCCCGGCGCCGGCGGGCCCCTGGATGGTCAGGGGGATGGCCAGGGCGCGACCCTCACCGAAACCGCGCAGCGTGGGCCGAATCATGACCCTTCGTCGGCGACCGCCATCCTGGCCGACTCGGAGCGGCTGATTGCAGCCGTAGACGCCTTTGTCGCCAACCCGCTTGCCGACGATGTTCGGTCCGGGCTAGTCCTGCTGCTTAATGAAGTCCTCACCCCCGCACTCGCCTCGGCCCGGCGACCGCCCGTGATGGCTCGACCCATCGCCGCTGCGGCGGTCCCCGTCCAACTTGAGACGTCCCCGCCGAAGCTGAACCAGGCAACCGACGAGCCGGCGAAGCCGGATTCGACGGACCCAGGTTCGCCCAACCCAATTTCGCCCAACCCGGATTCGCCCGGCCCGGATCAACCGCATGACGCTCTGCGGAATGCGTCCGATCAGGATGACGCACATGTACCATTGCTGCCCGCGCACCCGCCCGAGGTAGAGCAGGTGACCACGCGCGCGCTGCCCACACACAGTCAACGCAGACATGCTGTCGAGAAACAGACCGATGAAGGCGCATCGGCGGGCCGGCGCGTTTCCGAACAGCCCTCTACCCAATCTGGCGTACCGCCGGTGCGGCCCGATGACTCCGCGCAACACTGGTGGCAGGAGCGATTCGAGCAACTGAATCGACGCATGAATGGCGGGTTTCTGCTGATAGGTGCGGTTGGCCTCGGCCTGTTGGCATTGAATCTCTATGAGACCTTTGCGCGTCCCCGGCCCGGTGTCGAGCTGGTTCAGGCCGCAGCGCGGCGAACAGAACCGACTCCGGTCGTTGCCCCGGTTGTGGATGCACCGGCAGCGATTGCCGGGCTGGATCTGGCCTCATTCGAAGCACTCGCGCGGCAGTTGCAGGCATCGGGCGAAGACATTACAGCCTTGCTTGCGCAGTGGAGCTCAGGCCCCGGCAACAGTGTTCAGGCGTTGGAAACGCGGATGCTGGCCATGGAGACGGAGTTCTCGCGGCTGAGAGTCGACCTGGATGCGATGGGCGCCTCGTTTCAGGTCGACGCGGAGGCCTATGCCATGGCAGACACGGTCGACACTGTCCCCACGACGGATGCCGGCGCCGTCTCGGAGCCGATACCATTTGACGAAATGGAATCCGCAGCGCGCATCCGCGCGGGTGAGCTCACATCGGCTGATCCTGATGGCGGAGCGGGCGCCGAATCGGGCATGGGTTTAACCGTTGGCGCACCCGGGGAAACCGACGCCCTACCGAGCGCGTTGGTCGATGTCGAGGAATCGATGCTAGAACCGATGTGGACGGATGATCCGGATCCGGTCAGGGATGATGGCCTCGCACAGATCGAGCCCGCGTCCTTGACCTTGACCGTTCCGGCGCGGGAAGTCATCCTCACCGCGCCCGCGTACGGCATCCAACTCGGCGCGATGCGCCGTGAAACGGGCGCGCGAGCACTGGCGGAGAAGACCGCCATTGCTTCCGAGCTGCTGTTCGTCCAGGCATCCGGCTCATGGCATTTCGTGATCCTCGGCTGGTTTACCGATCAGGACGAAGCACGCGCGGCACTGGCGAGCCTGCCACGGTCGGTCCGCAGACTGCACCCTTTGATTCGATTCGTGGAGGCAGGCTCGCGGGTGACGCCGCTGGACGCACTTTGATGTTGAATCTCGAAGGCTCAGCCGGCTGCCGGGGAACATCGGCGCGCTAAGCCTGCCAGAGGTTTCGGCTCCAACCGCTCGCGTCGCCCCGACTCGCGAGCCGATCGAGACACCGACATGCCGAAACCCTGCAATCCGTCTTCAAGTCCGCTGATGGCGCTCTTGGCGGCACTTTTGGCTACCCCGTTGTTGATTTGGCCGGCCACGGCGCTCCTCGCCCACGAGGGCCATGACCACGGCCCGCCGTTGCCGGCACCGGTGACTTCGACCCTGGCACCGCGCGTCACCGCCGAGTCAGAGGAGCTGGAGCTGGTTGCCGTGCTCGAGGACGGGAGACTGACGGTCTACCTGGATGAGTTTGCGACCAACCACCCGATCGAGGACGCCGTTGTGCAGGTCGATAGCGGGCCTTGGCAGGGCAACGCGACTCACGAGGGAGACGGCGTCTACACGCTCGATCCGGGTCCTCTGGCCGAGCCGGGCCGACATGACCTGATCTTCGCCATCGAGTCGCCGACGCTGGCCGATCTGCTGTTGGGAACCCTTGTGGTACCCGACGATGCGGGTGCAGGCGACTTACCGGTCGGCGGATCGCCCGCCTGGTACAAATCCGTTCCACTGCTGCAAGGTGCGGTCGTGCTGTTGGCGCTGTGCAGTCTGACCCTGCTGCTGTGGCGCGACCGCCGGGACCGCCCCGCATCCGGCAAGAAACCAGGTATGCAGGCCCCGCCGAGCAGTTCAGCCTCCTCACCCCCGGTGGCGATCATGCCGCTGGCACTCCTGGCAGCGACGCTGCTGGCACTGGACACTGCCGGATCCGCCCAAGCCCACGAGGGACACGACCACGGCACTCCGGATCCAGCCCTTGATCCGGCCCCTGCGGCCGCATTCGCGGCCGGGCAAGCCGCCGCACGCCTGCCGGACGGGACCCTGTTCGTACCGAAGCCGACCCAACGCCTGCTCGGCATCCGCAAGATCG
>JBGSKP010000253.1:0-3169 GCA_041741175.1 Thiocapsa sp.
ATGTCGAGCGTCCCTGAATGTCCGCCGGCACACTGCGCCAACAGCCCTGCGGCCTCGGCATCAATGAGCTCGGCGGCCTCCGCACAATGCCCCGCGCTTCGCGCCAGTGTCCGGGAAACCGCCGGCCATCGCGCGCGCAGCAGCGGAACCACACGATGACGCAAATAGTTGCGATCCATCCGCACCGCGTCGTTGCTTGGATCATCAATCCAGGTCAGCCCCGACCCGCGCGCGTACTGCTCCAGCGTTGCCCTGGGCACATCCAGAAAGGGTCTGACCAGCCGCCCTTGCCCGAGCGCCGCCGCGAGCGGCATCGCCGCCAGACCATGGACACCGCTACCACGCAGCAAGGTCAGCAACAGGGTCTCGGCCTGATCGTCCAGGTGGTGCGCGGTCAGCACCAGGTCGCCAGATGCCAGGAGTGACTCGAAGGCGTGATAACGCGATTCGCGCGCCCTGGCTTCGAGGCTCACACCCCGCATCGGTCTTAGATTGAGCCGTCGGACCACCAGTGGCAGGCCCAATGCATCACACTGCTGTCGACACTGCTCCGACCAGAGCAAGGCATCCGCCTGCATCCCATGATCGATGTGGATCGCCCGCAGTGCCCCCGGGAGGAGATCGCGAACCCTGACTGCGGCATGCAGTAGGACCGTCGAGTCCAGGCCGCCGCTATAGGCAATCCAGCAGTCACCCGAGGGCCCGAGACGGGACAGGATCCGTGCCAGATGCGCCGGCAAGGCGTCCGGGGCAAACCCACTCACGCCGTCACCGCGGCGCGGGGCGTTCGTCCTTGAACTTGCCGTAGCCCATCAACCGCTTGTAGCGTCCGGCAACGAGCAGATCGGGATCGGTTCCGCACAGCTCGTCCAGACGCACCAGCAGCGCCGATTTGATCGAGGCGGCGACCGCCTCCGGGTTGCGATGGGCGCCGCCGAGCGGCTCTTTGATGATCTGATCGATCAGACCCTGCTCCAGCAGCTTATCGGATGTAATCGCCATCGCCTCGGCAGCCAGCTGGGCCTTGTCCGCGCTCTTCCACAGTATCGAGGCACAGCCCTCCGGCGAGATCACCGAGTAGGTGCTGAATTGCAGCATGCCCAGCCAGTCGCCGACACCGATCGCCAGGGCGCCGCCGGAACCGCCCTCCCCGACCACCGTGCAGAGGATCGGCGTGCGGAGCCTGGACATCTCACGCAGGTTGCGCGCGATCGCCTCGCTCTGACCACGCTCCTCCGCGCCGACACCGGGATAGGCGCCGGGCGTATCGATGAAGGTCAGGATCGGCAGGCTGAAGCGCTCGGCCATTTCCATCAATCGAAGGGCCTTGCGATAGCCCTCGGGCCGAGGCATCCCGAAGTTGCGTAGGATCTTCTCCTTGGTGTCGCGGCCCTTCTGATGGCCGATCACCATCACCGGGCGACCGTCGATCCGCGCCAGACCGCCCACAATGGCGCGATCATCCGCAAACGACCGGTCGCCGTGCAGCTCATGAAACTCGTCGAAGATCCGCCGCACATAGTCGAGCAGGTAAGGCCGCTGCGGATGGCGCGACAGCTGCGAGATCTGCCAGGGCGAGAGCGAGGAAAAGATGGATTCGGTCAGGGCGATACACTTGGTATGAAGCCGCTCGATCTCTTCTTGGATATTCAGCTCGTTGTCGAAGCGGACCAACCGCAGCTCTTCGATCTTGGCCTCGAGCTCGGCGATCGGCTGTTCAAAGTCGAGAAAGTTCAGATCCATAACCATGGCGTCGTCATTGGAAACGGCGGGAGTCTGGCATTGCCGACGATTCAGTTCAAGCCATCAACCCCGGTGCGCGACCGGCGGGGGCGCGTCATAAGTGCGGGCCCCGAGGGAGCCGGTCGGCGATGACGTCGGCAAAGAGATACTCGAGTATTGCCGCCATGAGGCGATTCGCGTCGGAGTAGAGAACCGGATCGGCGGCGCGGATTGCCGTTTCGCTCTGAATCCAGGGCCCCGACACCAACTCGTCGCGACACTGTTCGACGATGGCCGCGGCGCTCTGCGGCGTGGTCTCCAGATGACACTGCAGCCCGATCACCCGACGCCCGATCTGAAACGCCTGATCGGCGCAGGCCGCGCTCTGCGCCAGGCGGATCGCACCCGGCGGCAAATCGAAGGTCTCGCCGTGCCAGTGGAAGACGTGTGTCTCGGCCGGAAATCGGAAGGGATCGATGCCGCCCTCGATGTCGACGGGCACCGCCTGCACGGCAAACCAGCCGATCTCTTTGTGCGCAGCCGGATAGACCCGTGCTCCGAGTGCGTTGGCGATCAGTTGAGCACCCAGGCAGATGCCCAGCAGCGGGATCCCGCGCGTCACGACCTCGCGCAGGAATGCCTTCTCGGCGCGCAACCAGGGCAGTCGCGCCTCGTCGTTGACACTCATCGGACCGCCCATGACGGTCACCAGATCAATGCCGTCGAGCGCCGGCAACGCCTCGCCGGCGTGAAAGCGTGTGTAGCGCGGGGTTGCGCCCCGCGCGGCCAACCATGGCGCCATCGCGCCGATATCCTCGAACGGGACGTGTTGCACGACATGGACGTTCATCACAGCTCCGAGGATCCAATGGCGATGTCGCCGGTCGTCATCATAGCGCCGGGCGGTCCGAGGTTCACCGCTGGCCTCGCACAGCTCGGTGGGCCGATACGCGTGCCGCTGTTGCGGATAGACTAACGCGGATTCCCACGCAGGATTGGTCCCCACCATGCTCTGGATCGAAAACCTGACCAAAGGCTTCAATACCGCACCCGACGGGGCACTGTTCCAGCAGGTCTCTCTGGCCCTTTCGCCGGGAGAATCCGTTGCCATCATGGGCGAGTCGGGTGTCGGCAAGTCGACCCTGCTCAACTGTATCGCCGGACTGGAACCGGTCGACGGGGGGCGCATCCGGCTCGGCAAGACAGACCTGACCGGGCTGGACGAGGACGCCTTCGCGCTGCTGCGTCGTCACCGGCTGGGCTTTGTGTTCCAGGCCTTTCATGTCCTGCCGCATCTAACCCTGGCCCAGAATGTCGCCCTGCCGCTCTGGCTGCTCGATCAGAGCGAGGCCAGCGCAGACCGGCGCGCCCGGGCGATGCTGGACCGAGTCGGGCTGGGCCAGCGCGGTGATGACTGGCCGCGGCACCTCTCGGGCGGGGAGATGCA
>JBGSKP010000254.1:0-4382 GCA_041741175.1 Thiocapsa sp.
GGCCGCAACCAGCAGGACGACGGCGCTCAGCAGCCCCAGCACCCGATGCATGACAGCCTGCCACCGCGCCCTCTGCCATCTCCGGTGAAACTGCGCTGGCGGCGCGCGCAGAGTCTCGACCAGATGCACGAGCGTCCTGGAGAGCTTGGCCTCGAGATCCGGTGTACGCGCGGGCTCCCGCGCGGGAATGCGCAGGCACCCGCGCCAACCGTTTTCGACCCGACGCAGGGGCCGCCAGGCCTCCCCCAAAACCCTGAGCAGGTCATCCGGAAGTGCCATCGCGCGCTCGGGCGGCACCTCCAGGCTGATCTCGGCAGGCATGCCGTAACCGGCCTGCGGGTCAAGTGTGATCGCCATCCCGTCGAGGTCGGTGACGGCTCGCACGAGCCTGAGGTGGTTGACGGGGAGACTCGAGGCTCCCTGCTCCGCGGCGATCTGCCGGCCGGCCTTGACGCGACCGGCCTCGATGCGGCTGGTCTCGATGCGATAGCTACAGGCGACCCGTAAGCCGCCGAGTGTCGGGAACTGGCGTTCAGGCGCCACGGCGTCGATCGCTTCGATCAGCGTCCCGGGGTTGGGTCCATCGATCCGAAGCGTCGCGACCCGACCCGCCTCGTCCGTCGTTATCCGGGTCAAGCGGAAGTGGCTCCGGCCCGGGTTTTCGAGCAGCAGTCGTTCGATCAATGTCGAGAACGCATCCGGCGTGCCCGGATGCTCGGTCGGCTTAAACAGCAGCCGTCGTTCCAGACGGTCGCTCGCCGCCAGATCGACATGGCGCCCGCGACGCGTCAAGGGCTCCACGAGCGCGAGAATCTCATGATGCGTCATGGGTATGCGCGGCTGACTGCGGGCATCCGACGCCGCCCGGTCACGCACCTTGACGCGGGGGGCCCGCTTGATGAGCGGCGGCCACAGCGGGCGCATGGGTTTGGGCGCGTACATGCTAAACCGCGTCCTGAGTGAACCTTGAGATCGAGTCTGGAATTGCCGTCTGGCGGATCCCTTGAGATCCGAGTTGGACGCGGTTTAGAAAACAATAAGATAACGACTTAAACCGCGTCGACTGCGTCGTTCGTTGGTTCACGCAAGGCCGACCGACCTGTTCGGCGCGTTTCATGTCGCACCGAGACGCGGTTTAACCCTTCATGGAGGAGAAGAACTCGTCGTTGGTCTTGGTTGCCTTGAGTTTGTCGTGCAGGAATTCCATCGCGGCCAGCTCGTCCATCGGGTGCAGGATCTTGCGCAGGATCCACATCTTCTGCAATTCAGCCGGATTCATCAGCAGCTCTTCGCGACGCGTGCCGGAGCGGTTGATATTGATGGACGGGAAGATGCGGCGCTCGGCGATGCGGCGATCCATGTGGATCTCCATGTTGCCGGTACCCTTGAACTCCTCGTAGATGACGTCGTCCATGCGCGAGCCGGTGTCCACGAGCGCGGTCGCCAGGATGGTCAAGCTGCCGCCTTCCTCGACGTTGCGCGCGGCGCCGAAGAAGCGCTTGGGACGCTGCAGTGCGTTGGCGTCGACACCACCCGTGAGGACCTTGCCGGAGGAGGGCACGACCGTGTTGTAGGCGCGTGCGAGTCGGGTGATGGAGTCGAGCAGGATGACCACGTCGCGCTTGTGCTCGACCAGGCGCTTGGCCTTCTCGATGACCATCTCGGCGACCTGCACATGGCGTGTCGCGGGTTCGTCGAAGGTGGAGGAGATGACCTCGCCGCGCACCGAGCGGGCCATCTCGGTGACCTCTTCCGGGCGCTCGTCGATCAGCAGCACGATCAGGTAGCAATCCGGGTGATTGTGACCGATCGATTGGGCGATGTTCTGCAACATCATGGTCTTGCCGGCCTTGGGCGGCGAGACGATGAGTCCGCGCTGACCCTTGCCGATGGGAGCGACCAGATCGATGGTGCGCGCCGTGATGTCCTCGGTGCTGCCGTTGCCAATCTCCAGGGTGAGCCGCTTGTTGGCGAACAGCGGGGTGAAGTTCTCGAACAGGATCTTCGACTTGGCGTTCTCGGGCCGGTCGAAGTTGATGTCGTTGACCTTGAGCAGCGCGAAATAGCGTTCGCCGTCTTTCGGCGGACGGATCTTGCCGGAGATGGTGTCGCCGGTGCGCAGCGCAAAGCGGCGGATCTGGCTCGGCGAGACATAGATGTCGTCCGGTCCGGCGAGATAGGAGGCGTCCGCCGAGCGCAGGAAGCCGAAGCCGTCCGAGAGGATCTCCAGCACACCGTCGCCGTAGATGTCTTCGCCGCGTTTGGCCTGCGCCTTGAGGATGGCGAAGATCAGGTCCTGTTTACGCGACCGCCCGACGCCTTCGATCTCCATGGACTGGGCCAGTGCGACCAGCTCGGGTACGGGCGCTTTCTTCAATTCGGTTAGGTTCATCACATTTTTTGTCGTCGGCGGAGGTGAGGGGTCGTTGGCCACGCCCCGGGGAGGGTTTCGTTCACGGGAGAGCGCGGGCGGGGTAGTCGCTTTTCGGAGAGGGGGCGCCTTGGCAACCGCCCCACGGGGTCCTCGATCGATAGCCATCGATGCCGGTGTCGCGTCGGACCCTGGAGGGCGGCCGGCAGGCTGGCTCGGGGCCGTCAGAGGTTGCTGTCGATGAAGGCGGTCAGTTGGGACTTGGACACTGCACCGACCTTGGTGGCTTCGACCTCGCCCTGGCGGAACAGCATCAGGGTCGGGATTCCGCGGATCCCGTAACGCGGCGGGGTGTTGGGGTTCTCGTCGATGTTGAGCTTCGCGACCTTGATGCGACCGGCGTACTCGCCGGCGATCTCGTCGAGCACGGGTGCAATCATCTTGCAGGGTCCACACCAGTCGGCCCAGTAGTCCACGAGCACGGGTTCGAGGGATTTCAAAACCTCGTCTTCGAATGAATCATCGGTCACATGGACGATGCTATCGCTCACTGAAGTGATCTCCCATAGGGTGGTTGCGGTACGAGCAGTTGACTTGGCATTACGTTCGGCGGATCACGGGGTAGCGGGGGTCGCTGAAACGCGGCGCGAACGTGTCGGGGTGCGGGCGGGCAAGTTGGCGTTGGTATGTGCCCTTGAGTAAGATGCTATTTGATCCAAAGCGAAGAGATTTTGCAAGCCTTGCCCAAATCGCGAGGCGCGTAGCACCAGGGACTCCTCACGTCATGACCGACAAACATCTTACGCAGACCCGCTTCGACAGCTTCGCGCTCGATCAACGGATCCTCGACGGACTCGCCGATGCGGGCTTCACGCGCTGCACCCCTATCCAGGAAAAGACCCTGCCGATCGCACTCGCCGGCCAGGATGTCGCCGGTCAGGCCCAGACAGGCACCGGCAAGACCGCGGCGTTTTTGATCGTGCTGATGCAACGTCTGCTCAGCAGCGCCCCGCCCGAACCGGGTCAGGTCGCCCGTCCTCGGGCGCTCATCGTAGCCCCGACGCGCGAACTCGCGGTACAGATCTTCGGCGACACCCAGCTCCTGGCCAAGCACACGGGTCTGCGCGTTGCGGTCGTCTACGGCGGGGCCGGTTACCAGGAGCAGCGCGATACGGTCTCCGCAGGTGTCGACATCCTCATCGGCACGCCCGGTCGTCTCATCGATTATCTCAAGCAGCGTGTCTTCGACCTCTCGCTGATCGAGGCAGTGGTCCTGGATGAGGCCGACCGCATGTTCGACCTCGGATTCATCAAAGATATCCGTTTTCTGCTGCGGCGCATGCCGCCACCGGAGAATCGTCTGGGCCTGTTGTTCTCGGCGACCCTCTCCTATCGGGTGACCGAGCTGGCCTACGAGCACATGAATCATCCGCTGCTCGTGAAGATTCAGACCGAGACGATTACGGCGGATCGCGTGCATCAATGCTGCTACATGACCTCCAACGAAGACAAGATCCCCCTGTTGGTGGGTCTCGTGCGCGGCTGGGACGACGCGCGCATCATGGTCTTCGTCAACACCAAGCGCGAGGCCGATCGCGTCTGGGGCTATCTGCAGGGCAACGGAATCAACACCGCCGTACTCTCCGGCGATGTACCGCAGAAAAAACGCCTGAAGCTGCTCAAGGACTTCACCGAAGGTCGGCTTCCGGTGCTGGTCGGGACCGATGTGGCGGCGCGCGGTCTGCACATCCCGGACGTCACCCATGTGGTGAACTACGATTTACCCGAGGATCCGGAGGACTATGTCCATCGCATCGGGCGGACCGCGCGGGCCGGCGCCGCGGGCGACGCCATCGGTTTCGTCTGCGAGACCTATGCCTTCTGCCTGCCGGATATCGAGACCTTCATCGGTGCGAAGATCCCCGTCGAGCGGGTCGACCCAGCCCTGTTCGCCGATGTCAGTCCACGCAGTCGTCTGCGGCCGGATCGCGAAGACCGTTGCGAGGCGCGC
>JBGSKP010000255.1:0-3211 GCA_041741175.1 Thiocapsa sp.
GCCGCACCGGAGCGACTCGAAACCGAACGGTTGCCGTGCTTGGCGACATGACAACCAGCCGCCGCAGCGACGAACATGCTGGTGGTCGAGACGTTGAAGGTCCCCGATGAATCGCCGCCGGTACCGACGATGTCGACCACATGATCAAGCCCGCCGATATCCACGCCGGTCGCCAGCTCGCGCATCACGCCCGCCGCCGCCGCGATCTCGGGCACCGCCTCGCCTTTCATGCGCAGCGCGATCAGGAAGCCCGCAATCTGCGCCGGGGTCGCCCCGCCGGTCATGATGGTGCGCATGACCGAGGTCATCTCGTCGCCGGTCAGGTCACGATGCTCCAGGCAGCGGTTGATCGCCTCTCTCAGCTCCATGATTAAAACGCGCTCTTTGATTTAGGTGAGATTTTCATGTCGGGATGACCTTATCGCGCGTATTCACTGCCGGAGATGCGCGTTTTAAGTGATTATTTTTTATTTCAATATCCTAAATCGCGTTTCACCAGCCTATTGGAGGGCTGCGGGGTCGACATTACCGCCGACATCAATCGGCGCGATGGACGCGATTTAGCTGGACGCGGTTTGTAGGAAATTTTTGAGGAGGTCGTGCCCGTGCCGGGTCAGGATCGACTCCGGATGGAACTGCACGCCCTCGACCGGAAGCTCCCGATGGCGCACGCCCATGATCGCCTCGCGCGCGCCCTCGGCCGTCTCGGTCCAGGCCGTCACTTCAAGACAATCCGGCAGCGTCTCCTGCTCGATCACCAGCGAGTGATAACGCGTCGCCTCGAAGGGGTTTTCCAGTCCGCTGAAGACGCCCACATTCGTGTGGTGGATAGCCGAGGTCTTGCCATGCATCACGCTCGGCGCCTTGATGATATGTCCGCCGAACGCCTGGCCGATCGATTGATGCCCCAGACAGACGCCGAGGATGGGCACGCGCCCGGCCATCGCCTGGATCAGCGGGACCGAGATCCCGGCCTCGTTCGGCGTGCAGGGTCCCGGCGAGATCACGATCCGCTCGGGCGCCAGCGCAATCGCCTCGTCGAGGCTCAGCTCGTCGTTGCGCACCACGCGAACCTCCGCACCCAGCTCGCCCAGGTATTGCACCAGGTTGTAGGTGAAGGAGTCGTAGTTGTCGATCATCAGCAGCATAATGAACGCCACGCACTCTTCATAAATGGGAATGCCATCATCCGCGATCGAGTTCGGCGGCGCCAATCACGACGACTAATTTACGGATGAAATGGTCGGCTTGGTCGATCGCCCAGATTGCCTTCCCGACGTCGATGGGCTCACCGGTATAGTCCGCAAGCAAACGCCGGCATCGGGGGTCATATGGGAATCCCGTCACGCCGGATCGTCTCGATCAGACCGGGATTCGCGAAATCCTCCGGATTCCTCCACGCCTCCAGCCAGATCGGCAGAGGGTCGGCCAGAATACCCGTGTCGAGCATGAGATCGAAGGCGATTCCTGCCATGTCCACCGCCGCATCGGCGCGATTCCCCTGCGGACCTCCTAGCAGCACCGCAAGGTCCGCGTCGCTCAGATCGTCGGCATCGCCACGCGCACGGCTGCCATAGAGCAAGGCACCGGCGACGTCGTATCGCGCGCGCAACCGATCGACGAATCGTCTGGCGGCGCTTTCCACGTTCGCATTCATCCAAAACCTCGCTGGGCGTTTACGGGTTGCGCAATCGCTTCGACGATACGTTGATCAAGATTCCCGACGACGAGATTGGCCATGAGCCTGCTCCGGCGAGCCAGCATGCTTGCAATGATAGCAATCCAAGGTTCAAACGACCTTCTCGGCGCCCCGCTCGATCCCTGCCTCGGCCAATGCCACGGCGCGAAAGACCGCGCGGCCCTTGCTCATGGTCTCCTTCCATTCGGCGTCCGGGACGGAGTCGGCGACGATGCCGGCACCGGCCTGGATGTGGAGCACGCCGTCCTTGATCACGGCGGTGCGGATCGCAATCGCCGTGTCCATGTTGCCGTTCCAGGACAGATAGCCGACCGCGCCCGAGTAGATACCGCGCTTGACGGGTTCCAGCTCGTCGATGATCTCCATCGCCCGGATCTTAGGTGCCCCGGAGACGGTTCCGGCCGGGAAGGTCGCGCGCAGCACGTCGATGGCATTCATTCCCTCGCGCAGATCGCCGACCACGTTCGAGACGATGTGCATCACATGCGAGTAGCGCTCGACGATCATCTTGTCGGTCACGCGCACGCTGCCGATCTCGGCTACGCGCCCGGCGTCGTTGCGTCCCAGGTCGATCAGCATCAGGTGCTCGGCCAGTTCCTTGGGATCGGCCAACAGCTCGGCTTCGAGCGCTTGGTCCTCGGCCTCGGTCTCGCCGCGACGGCGCGTGCCGGCGATCGGGCGGACCGTGACAACGCCGTCCTCGAGCCGGGTCAGGATCTCGGGCGAGGAGCCCACGATGTGAAAATCGCCCAGATCCAGAAAATACATGTAGGGCGAGGGATTGAGCCCGCGCAGCGCCCGATAGAGATCCAGCGGCGGCGCCCGGAAGGGAATGGAGAGACGCTGCGAGACGACGACCTGCATGCAGTCGCCGGCGAAGATGTAGTCCTTGATGCGCTCGACCGCGTGCTTGAAGCCGTCCTCGGTGAAACCGGAGATGAAGTCGGTCTCGCTCACTGTACGCTCCTGCTCGGACGAGCGTCGCGGCGCACCGCCCCGCATCCGCTCGCACAGCGCATCGATGCGCGCCTCGCCGGCCTCCAGGGTATCGCCTGCGCTCGGGTCGAGGTTCAGGATGATGTACATCCGTCCGCTGAGATTGTCGAAGACGACCACCTCGTCGGAGACCATCAGCAGGATGTCCGGGGTATGCAGCCGATCCGGGTTGGGGCAGGTCGCCAGACGCGGCTCGATATAGCGGATGGTGTCGTAGCCGAAATAGCCGACGAGACCGCCGGTGAAGCGCGGCAGACAGGCCAGGTCCGCAACCTTGAAGCGCTTTTGGTAGGCGTCGATCCAGGCCAGCGGATCCGCCGTCTCGACTGACTCGATGACCTCGCCGTCACGTTCGACGCGGATCGCGTGCCCGCTCACCCGCAGCAGGGTGCGGCAGGGCAGGCCGATGATGGAATAACGCCCCCACTTCTCCCCGCCCTGCACGGATTCGAGCAGATAGGAGTAAGGCCCCTCGGCGAGCTTGAGATAGACGCTGAGCGGCGTGTCGAGGTCGGC
>JBGSKP010000256.1:0-10115 GCA_041741175.1 Thiocapsa sp.
GCCCGGTGCCGGAAAACGGCACGCCGGGTTTGACGTGGCGGGGGCTGGAAACGTGATCATGGGAGCCGGACTGAGGGCCAGCGCGAAAGTGCTGGAGGTCCCACCGGACCCTAACGTCGGCGCGCCAGTTCCCGACCCTACTGATGAGGGAGGGCTGGGAGTCATCGCCATGCCTCGGCTATTTAGGCACCGCCAGACGAAAGAGGCGGAAACAGATCAGCCGGGTCTAAAGCGATGGCGACCTGCTTTCTACTCTACCCTGTATTCGGTCGCAAGACCAAAATGTCAGTCGAGCAGTAGCCGTCGAAAGGTACAACGACGCATTTGCGCAGGTTCGGCCGGAGCTTGCCGAAAAGGACGTCGCCGGCCTGGAAGATGGAATTAGTGCTGATAGACGAGCTTGCGAGCGCCCAACCTGTCAGGTGCGCACCGCGAGAAGCAATATTTTCCAGTCCGACGTATGGCTTTGTCGGATCCTTGCGAACAGTGATCTTGGCATCGACCGGCGACACCAGAGTTGACAGCGCGTGGTAGGGACTCGCTTCACCGTTAGACATACCGCAACCCCTTCGAAAACCCGCAACGCCTTCGCCGCCGCATCGCGCTTACCCTCACTTGGCCCGAAACCGAACGCCTGGGATGCCGTCGAAATCGGCGTCCTGGGTCCAAAGTGTCGCCTAGAAACGGCGAGCGGTAGCGAGTATTAGGCTGTCGGCCATGGGCAGCCGGTGCTTGACGCTGAGTCGGGCAGCCGACAAAGCAAGCGCCTCGGATAGGTCAACAACCCGGCCTTGTCGCATGAGCGCCACGGCTTGGAGCGCCGCGCCCTCGTCGCGTTGCTGGAGAATTCGCTTGAAAACCTCGTAGAGGCTGATTACGGGCACGATCAGATCGGCCACCGCCTCGATGGGCTCGGCGAAAAATCCCGCATTGGGACCATCGGCGAAGTATTCGAGCCACCCCGATGAATCGACAACGTTCATGCCCGGTCTTCGTCACGGGGTACGTCGGTCTCGATCCCTTTGAGGAAACCACGCATGGCGGGCAATGGGCGCACGGGGATCAGTTCGATGCGGTCATCGTAGGCGATAGCCTGGACTTTTTGCCCGGCGGTTAGGTGCAGATCTTCGCGGATGGTTTTGGGAATAACGATCTGGAACTTGGGGGAGACGGTCAGTGTTTCCATGATATCGGCCTGTCGATGGGTCAATTGTCCAACGCCAAGTCTATCGACCAGACACTTCGGACGCCACGGCCTGCCGATCGGCTCTTACACATAGCCGAGGGATTGGAGGTACTCCCGCAACGCCTGCGCCGCCTCATCACGCTTGCTCTCGATCTCGGTCGGGGTCACGCCGTAATTGTCCCACCAGTTCTCGAACGCGGCGACGATTTGCTTGCGCTGGGCCGCGATGTAGCGCTCGACGATGGCGCGCATGTCGTCGTGCAGGATGGTCAGCAGGAGGTCGGCTGCGGCCTCGGCGGGCAGTCCATCGACGGCCTTGTTGATGTGAGCGGTGAAGCTATCCCTCTTGGTTTTGAGCTGTTTCCTGACGATGGCGAGCTCTCTCTTCCATGCCTGGACCTGCACCTCGTCGATCGGGTTGTCGTCGCTGGTGTCGACATCTGCCGTGCCGTCTGCCGCCTCGTCGTTTTCATCGTTGCTCTATGGCGCGGCGGCCTTGATCCGGCTGTCCAGCTCGGCCTTCTTCGCCTCCAGCTCGGTGATGGCCTCGACGAAATCGCTCATCAGGAACTTCACGAGCTTGTGCTCCAGCGGGCTTTCCTTGCTGGCTTTATCCTCCATTGCGGTCACGATGCTGGTGCACCAGGCGTCGGCCACGCCCTTGGAGCCACGCGCCATCAGGGTGAGAAAGTCGTACTTGGTCTGATACCAGAAGCCGGCGACGATGCCGCGGACCTGGAAGGGGTCGAGCAGGCCGATGGCTTCGAGCGATTCGCTGAAGCTGGCCAGCAGGTCGTGGCGCAGGGCGACGAGGCTCGCGGTGTTGTCCATCTGCCCGGCCAGCGCGGTGATGCGCGCGCTGTGTTGCCGCCACCAGTCCTCGAAGGCGGCACGGATGGCGGCCTCCTTGGCGGTCAGGCCGGCGTTGCCTTCGATGGAGTGCTTGATGTCCTGGCGCTTGGTCAGCTCCGGCCGGAAGTCTAGACGTGGCATCGCGCTCGACGAACAGCGCCAGCGGGTCCAGACCATGCGCGCTGAACAGGACTGCCTTGGCCGCGACCTCGGCCTTGGGGGGGCCACCCACCAGATGGGCGCGCACGTCGTGCGGCTCGGGCGGCGGGGCGTTGTCGGAGTAGCGGCGGATGTTCAGGTTGTACTGGTTGGCCTTGAGCGTGGCGTTCTAGACGATGGACGAGAAGCCGTCGATGGCGCGGAACTCGTCGAAGGTGGTCACGATCTTCTCGATGTGCTCGGGCAGCAGGATGTGCTCGGGCAGCAGGATGTGCTCGGGCAGCAGGTGGTTCTGCGCCCGACCTTCAAAGAGCTCGCGGTCGGCATTGATGAACAGGACCTTGCCGCGGCGCTCGGCAGGCTTGCCGCTGACGCGATTCGCCCCGTTCTGTACCCGCTGGCGCAGCACCAGGATGCAGGCCGGGATGCCGGTGCCGTAGAAGAGATTGGGGGCGACGCCGATCACGGCTTCGAGCAGGTCTTCGTCGATGATCCCGGCGCGGATGGTTTTTTCCTCGCCGCCACGGAACAGCACGCCATGCGGCATGACGGTGGCGACCATGCCGCCGTCGCGGGTGACGGCCAGCATGTGCTGGAGGAACATGAGATCCGCCTTTTTGGCGCCCAGCGGCACCTGGCCGTAGCGGAAGCGCTCCGGGAACTTCGGCGCCCAGGCGGGCGTGCCGTCGGTGTTCTTCTCGGTGTTGCCCCAGTTGATGGAGAACGGCGGATTGGTGAGCACTCGGTCGAAGTGCATCAGCTCGCCGTCTTCGACGTGCTGCGGCTCGGTCAGGGTGTCGTCGTTTTGCAGGTTGGCGGTGCTGATGCCGTGCAGCAGCATGTTCATCTTGGCGATGGACCAGACCGTGCCGTTGAACTCCTGTCCGAACAGGTTGGCCTTGCGACCCGCCTCGCCGTGCTCGTCGATGTACTCTTTGGCGGCGATCAGCATGCCGCCTGAGCCGCAGCAGGGGTGTAGATGTCGTGGGCCAGCGCCGGCTTAATCAGGCGCACCATCATCCGCACCACCGAGCGCGGGGTGTAGAACTCGCCGCCTTTCTTGCCGGCGGAGTCGGCGAACTCGCCGATCAGGTATTCGTAGGCGGCGCCGAGCAGGTCGGGGAACTCGAAGTCCTCGTTGCGCAGGCGGTGGATGCCGAAGTGCGTGATCAGCTGGCGCAGTTTGGTGTCGGGGATCTTGCTATGGCCGACCTTGCGGGTGAGGTCGATGTGCTCCAGCACGTCGTCCAGGCTGGTGTTCGCCGTCTCGATGCCGGTGAGCGCCTTGTTCAAGTCGTCGCCGACGTTCGAGTGTGCGTCGTTCAGCAGGGACGCGTAGCGCGATTGCGGCGGTACCCAGAAGGAGCCTTCCTTTTTGTACCAGCGTGCGTTCTCGGCAGACAGTCGCGCCTCGGCCCCGGTCTTGCCGCCTTCCATTTCGAGGCGGATCACGTCCTCGCGGTGCTGGTCGAAGACGTCGGAGCAGCGCTTGAGGAACAGCATCCCGAAGATGTATTCCTTGAACTCGGAGGCGTCCATCTTGCCCCGCAGAATGTCGGCGGCTTTGAACAGGTGGCGCTCCAGTTGGCGCAGGGTCAGGGGCATCAGGTGCTTTCCAGGTTTGTCATTGCTGGCCTTCCCGGTTCAGGATCTGCAGGTCAGCGGTTCATGCGTCGATGCGGTTGGGTGTCATACCGGTGACCTTGTTCTTTGATGGTATGGGAATTCTGGCCGGTGACTGCGCCGCTGGTCGGATTTGTGGTCACCGGCCGAAGCACGAGACGCTTGCGAGTACGCGGTCGAACCGCATGCCACCATGGAAAGGCGCGCCAGGACACAGGCGCGAAAGCAAACAAAAAAGCCAGGCGAGGAGCCTGGCTTTCAAATTGATGGTGGAGCCGAGGGGGATCGAACCCCTGACCTCCGCATTGCGAACGCGGCGCTCTCCCAGCTGAGCTACGGCCCCGGATGTCGGATCGGATTGTTTCAACAGGCGACTGCCCCGAACATACCCCGACTTGGCGATTGCGAGGGGCGCATTGTGCACCCTGCCGGCGGCTCGAAACAAGCCCCGCAACCCGATGACATCCGACTGACCGAGACCCCTTCGGAGCACCCATGCTGGATTCCTTGCCATTACTCTGCCCGTCCGATTTCCCCCAGATCGACCGGCGCCGCGTGAAGACCCTGCAGGTCAATCTGGGGTACCGCTGCAATCAGAGCTGCGTGCACTGCCATGTCGATGCGGGGCCAAGGCGGACCGAGTCCATGACCTCGCAGACGGCGGACGCGGTGATTGCCTTCATGGACCGTCAGCCGTTGCAGACGCTCGACATCACGGGTGGGGCGCCGGAGCTGAACGCGCAGTTTCGCCGGCTGGTGCGCGAGGGCCAGAACCGCGGTTTGGAGGTGATCGATCGGTGCAATCTGACGATCCTCTCCGAGGCAGGGCAGGAGGATCTTGGGCACTTCCTGGCAGAGCATGGCGTGCGGATCATCGCTTCCCTGCCTTGCTATCTTCAGGAGAACGTCGACGCACAGCGCGGTAAAGGGGTGTTCGCGGCGAGTCTTGCCGGGCTTCGACAGCTCAATCGGTTGGGTTATGGCATCGAGGGCAGCGCCCTGGAGCTGGATCTGGTGTTCAACCCACAGGGGCCAACCTTGCCGCCCGCACAGTGCCAGTTGGAATCCGACTACAAGCGGGTGCTTGGCGAGCGCTATGGGATCCAGTTCACGCGACTGCTGGCGATTGCGAACATGCCGGTTAAGCGGTTTGGGAGTCTGCTCCAGTCGACCGGCCAGTTTGCGGACTACATGCGCCTGTTGAAGGACGCCTATCGCGTGGAGAATCTGGATGCGCTCATGTGTCGTGACCAGATCAGCGTGGATTGGCAGGGGTATCTCTTCGATTGCGATTTCAATCAGATGCTCGGCCTTGCGATCAAGCAGGGCGGACAGCGCCGGCACATCTCGGAGTTGGGCGGCGCTCAACTCGAAGGTCTGACGATCCGCACCGCTCAGCACTGTTTCGGCTGCACCGCCGGTCAGGGCAGTAGCTGCGGCGGGTCGTTGGCCTGAACACGAATCATCCACAATCGGGCGGCGGGTCGCTGCGTTATCCGGCCGCGCGCGTCCTGATCTTCGCTAAAGCGCCGGTGGCGGGTCAGGTCAAGACTCGGCTGATTCCGGTGTTGGGTGCCGACGGGGCCGCAGCGCTTGCCCGGGAGCTGTTGGAACGTCTGGTCGATCGGCTCGCGATGGCCCGGCTGGCGGCTTTGGAGCTTTGGTGTGCTCCGGATTGCGGTCATCCGCTCTTTCGTCGCCTCGCCGATTCTGCGGGCGTGACGCTGCATCCTCAGCAGGGGGTGGACCTCGGCGAACGCCTGAGCGCGGGGGCCGTGGATGCCTTGACCCGCGCCGATGCTGTGCTCCTTGTCGGCGCGGACATCCCCGAGCTGGATGCGGCCTACTGCGCCCGTGCCCTGACCGCGCTGGAGCGGGCCGACTGCGTCATGGGTCCGGCGCAGGACGGCGGATACGTGTTGCTCGGGCTGAAGACGCCGGCGCCGGCGCTGTTTCGGGACATACCTTGGGGCGAAGCCTCCGTAGGGGTCATCACGCGGCAGCGCATCGAGTGCTTGGGCTGGCGTTGCGAAATGCTGCCGATGCTGTGGGATCTGGATCGGCCTGAGGATCTGCTGCGCTCTCGTCGGCGTGAAGCCTACCCGGCGCGATGCAGAACAAGCTCCAGAACCGCTTTGCTGCCGAAATAGGCCAGGATCAGTACAACGAATCCGCCAAGCGTCCAGACGATCGCCGTGCGACCGCGCCAACCGTTGCGAAAGCGCCCGACCAGGAGCCCGCCGAACATCAGCCACGCCAGGATAGAGAGCACCGTTTTATGAACGAGGTGCTGTGCCAGCATATTCTCGAGGAACGCAAATCCGCTCAGGAGTGCCAGAGTCAACAGCACGAAACCGGCCGTGATCATCTCGAACAGGAGGCTCTCCATGGTCTGCAGCGGCGGCAGGCCGCGGACGAAGCCGCCCGGATGACGACTGCGCAGGTGGCTATCCTGGATCGCCAGCAGAATTGCCTGCACAGCAGCCAGGGTCAGGAGGCTGTAAGCCAGCATCGAGAGCAGGACGTGGATCTTCAGCGGCCAATCCGCGCTCGGGCGCATGAAGGCGACATCCACGAAAATAGCCTCGAGGGCCAGGCTAAGCGCGGCAACCGGCAGGAGCGCCAGGCCGAGGTTCTCGACCGGTTTGGTGACACTCGACACTAGCAGCAGGCTGATGATGGTCCAGGAGGTCAACGCCAGGGCGTTGTAGAACCCGAGGTTCAGCCCGGCGTGACTGAAGATGCTGTCCCACAACACTGAGCTGTGCAGGAGCAGACCAAGGAGGATCAGGCCCAGCATCAGTTGCCTGGGCGGGACCCATCTGTCGGGCTTGCGGAACAGCCGCAATCCGATCATGGCGGTGGCGCCCGAGTAGCAGAGGATGGCGGCGATGGCGAAAAGGGTGTGGGTCATAGATGCAAACCGGTGAGCCTGAAAGTGATCGCACACAGGGATAGCGCAAACCGGACGACCTTGAAAAGGGTCCTTCGTCGTATCGCCTGCCAGTGCCGGGCATTATACTCGGAACTTTCGCCGGAGGCCGGGCTCACGCCGGCATCTTCGGGCCGGGTTTCGATGCGCGGATCGCGCCCCGACGAGGATCGAGGTCAAGTCTATGTTTGAGAATCTACAGGACCGTTTCGGCGATGTCCTGAACAATCTGCGCGGTCAGGGCCGTCTGACCGAGGAGAACATCAAAGAGACGGTGCGCCAAGTGCGCATGGCACTCCTGGAGGCGGACGTGGCGCTGCCGGTCGTCCGCCAATTCGTCGAGGACGTGCGCGAAAAAGCGCTCGGCGAGACCGTGACGCGCAGTCTGACGCCCGGTCAGGTCATGATCAAGATCGTCAACGACGAATTGGTCAAACTGATGGGGCAGGCCAACGAGCAGCTGGACCTGACTGCGCAGCCGCCGGCCGTGGTCCTGATGGCGGGCCTGCAGGGCTCGGGCAAGACCACCAGCGTGGCCAAGCTCGCCCGCTGGCTGCAGGAAAAACAGGGCAAGTCGGTGATGGTCGTCAGTTGCGACGTCTACCGCCCCGCCGCCATCGAGCAGCTCCGGACAGTCGGCACCGAGGTCGGGGCCGAGGTTTATCCCAGCACCCCGGATCAGAATCCGGTCGACATCGCCAAGCGTGCGCTCGATGCCGCGCGCAGGCATTTCAAGGATGTCCTGATCGTCGACACCGCGGGTCGGCTGCACGTCGATTCGGCCATGATGGACGAGATCAAGCTCGTCCATGCCGCGCTGAAGCCGATCGAGACGCTCTTCGTGGTCGATGCCATGACGGGCCAGGACGCGGCCAATACCGCCAAGGCGTTCGACGAGGCGCTCCCGCTCACCGGCGTGATTCTGACCAAGACGGACGGCGACGCCCGTGGCGGTGCGGCCCTGTCGATCCGACGCATCACCGGTAAACCGATCAAGTTCCTCGGTACCGGCGAGAAGACCACGGCGCTCGAACCCTTTTACCCCGATCGCGTCGCCTCGCGCATCCTCGGCATGGGTGACGTGGTCTCGCTGGTCGAGGAGGTCCAGGCCAAGGTCGACAAGGACAAGGCCGAGAAGCTGGTCAAGAAGCTCAAGAAGGGCAAGGAGTTCGATCTGGCCGATTTCAAGGAGCAGCTTGATCAGATGACCAGCATGGGCGGCATGAAGAGCCTCATGGAAAAGCTACCGGGGATGGGGCAGATTCCGGACCACGTGAAGGACAAGGCCGGTGATCAGGAGCTAGGCAAAATGGGGGCCATCATTAACTCGATGACGCCGCAGGAACGGCGTTTCCCCGCCATCATCAAAGGGTCGAGAAAGCGCCGCATTGCCGCGGGGTCCGGAACGCAGGTCCAGGATGTGAACCGGCTGCTGAAACAGTTCGCGCAGATGCAGAAGATGCTCAAAAAAATGAAAGGTGGCGGCATGGCAAAAATGATGCGCTCCATGCAGGGGCGCTTGCCCGGAGGCATGCCGCCAGGCGGCTTTCCGATGTAGCGGTCAGAGTCGCGTTGGCGGTGCTGTTGGCATCCGAGCCCGCCGGCGCGGATGAATTCCCGCCGTTCGCATTACTTGGGCCGGGTCCGGGCAGCTCACAGCGGTCGGGGGCTCCCCGGAGATGCGTCGAGCGCAGCAATCGCCCCGATCGCATGTCTTTGGTCGGATCCAGGTGATCCCCAGCAGAGTTTGGACAGTCGGAGGGTTGCGAGCGCGATCTGTTTGGATCTTGCCGACCTTACCCAGACAGGCTTCTCAGTTGGCGCTCCCTAGGGGGTTCGAACCCCTGTTACCGGCGTGAGAGGCCAGCGTCCTAACCGCTAGACGAAGGGAGCAGGTACTGCGGTGCATAATCACGTATTATACGCGCATCACGGCTCTCCACAAGCCGGCTTTGACCATCGTCCAACCACCGGCCGCGTGCCAAGTTAACAGGTGCTCGACACCATGCTGCGCCGCCCAGAATGCAGCTTTCAGCGACCAGGAACCCCTACTAAACGGTGATGCAGGAACCTTCACAACTCAGTCCCTACGCAGTCGAACCGACTCCGTTGATCGTGCCTCGGCCCGCGCACAGTATCTCGCGTGCGAACATCAGCGAGAATGCCCTCAAGGTGCTCTATCGTCTCAAGCAAGAGAATTTCCAGGCCCATCTGGTCGGCGGCGGCGTGCGTGACCTTCTACTCGGCCATGAGCCGAAAGACTTCGACGTGGCGACCGATGCGACGCCCGAGCAGGTCCGGCAGGTGTTTCGCAACTGCCGTCTCATTGGCCGGCGGTTTCGTCTGGCGCATGTGCATTTCGGGCGCGAGATTATCGAGGTGGCGACCTTTCGCGGCAGCACCTCCTCGGAAGGCGAGGAGAACGATCGGCAAATGGAGAACGGTCGGATTCTGCGCGACAACACCTACGGCAGCATTGCCGAGGATGCCTTGCGCCGGGATTTCACGGTCAATGCGCTCTACTACAATATTGCCGACTTCTCGCTGATCGATTACGCCGACGGCCTGGCCGACATCACGCTCGGGCGACTGAGGCTGATCGGCGACCCCGAGCAGCGTTATCGCGAGGATCCGGTGCGGATGCTGCGTGCGGTGCGTTTTGCGTGCAAGCTGGGCTTCACGGTCGAGCCGCTGACCGAGGAACCGCTGTTCGAGTTGGGGCATCTGCTCGCCGACATTGCCCCCGCGCGGCTCTTCGATGAGCTGATCAAGCTGTTCCACTCCGGTTACGGGCTCGCCGTCTTCGAGAAGCTGCGTCAATACGGGCTCTTCGGTCACCTCTTCCCGGCGACGGAGGACTGTCTGGCACGCGAGGATCATGGGTTTCCGATCACCTTCGTCAGTCGCGGTCTATCCAATACCGATAAACGGCTGAACGAAGATAAGTCCGTGACGCCGGCTTTCCTGTTCGGCGTCTTGCTCTGGGAGCCGGTGCGCCAGCGCTTCGAGGATTATCTAGCTAGCGGCGAGGCCGCCAGCGAGTCGATGTTCCTGGCGTCGAGCGAGATCTGCGCACGCCAACAGTCCCTGGTGGCGATTCCCAAACGCTTCTCGCTGCCGATGCGCGAGATCTGGGCCCTGCAGCCGCGGCTCGAGCAGCGCGACGGCAAGCGCCCGCAGCGTCTGGTGACGCATCCGCGCTTTCGGGCGGCTTATGATTTCCTCTTGCTGCGTGCGGAGGCGGGCGAGGCCGATCCGGAGCTGGCAAGCTGGTGGACGCGTTTTCAAGAGGCGAACGGACCGGAGCGTACAAGCATGCTCGAGAGCGGTGCCAAGCGGAAACGTCGGCGCCCGCGACGGCGC